>JANONI010000173.1:0-1851 GCA_031420755.1 Bacteroidota bacterium
CCTTATAGGTTCAATCCTAACGTAGTAATCTCCCGGTGCCAAACCTACAACAGTATAATTTCCAGTGTTTGCTTCGTAGTAATCCGTTACTGTCGAAATTTGATTGAACAATGAATCTGCCCCCGTACTGATTGCGATAACATTTGCCCCTCGAACAACCGAGTTATCAAATCGCACAACACTGCCGCTAATTTTTCCGGTACTGGTTGCAAATGCTGCTTTGGGATATAATTGTGACACCGCAGCGATATCATCAGGATTAAGAGAACTTAAACATGTATCCTCATCGGTAGATGTAGGAAACATTGTAGGAATATTCGAATCGTTTACTTTATTTCCGTCACCTGCAAACTGTGAATTTATCTGAGAATGATCTAATCCAATAAAATGTCCAAATTCGTGAATAAAGGTTGCTTTAAATTGAGCTTCGGTAAATTTTGTGCCGCCGGCAAAAAATCCATTCATCACTGCTCTTCCTTCAGAATAAAATCCGGCGTTAGGTCCCGATGTAAAATAACTCGATCCGGCAAAACCGATCACCGATGCAGATGAACCCGCACCATACAATGCATCAACAATTGATCCATCGGAATCGAAAATAATCGGGTTGATTCCATCGGTTGTATTGTTCAAATATGTAAGGAAGTTGGTGGAATTAACATCAACTGGCAATTGCCCTGCATTGGTAAAAGTAATATTTGCAGTGGCAACATCCTGCCACGTTTGAAAACTTGAGACAGAAAGATTTGTTGCTATAGTATTTGTAAAACTTCCCAAATTGCCAAGATCAGTCTTAAATGAAATAGCACTAGAATTATTGTATCGGACTGCAGCACCATTCACTGTCGCCAATGGACCGCCCGCAACAGCAATGTTTTTGAGAAATAAAACAAAGAAGAAATAGGAAACAAAGATTAAAAATTTATGCGAAGCATCCTTCGGATTTTTCATAGAATTCTCCATTATTTAATCTGTTGAACAAGTGAACGGATAGATTGTGCAAATTGAACATAGTTCAATGATCCATCATTCTTATAACTCTTTTTAAGTCCTTCAGCTATATTATCTTCCAATTGAACTTGTTCAAACAACGCTGGATTCATTCTCATATTTTTTACACGAGCGGAATTATTGGAGAAATCTCCCTGAGCAATAAACTTCCCTTGCTGCATTCCAACAGGACTTTGCATTCCAATGGAACTGGGTTTTGTGAGGAAGAGTATCACTTGTTCATCCTTTTTATACTGAGGAATATCCATCGGATAAAATGCTTCACCATCCGCTTCTCCTCCATATTGTTTGAATGTAATTTGCTTTCCATTTGCACCAAAAAAATTCTCACTCACATCCAATGTGATCCATGTTGTCAATAAACCTGTTTGAGAATCTCTTCCTGTTTCAGTCTTCACAACCGTTGCGCTCACAATAACCCCGGCATCACGAACCATCCGTTCTAAATTCAGCGGGATTGTTTTTTGGGCGTTCATAATCGTGATCGCAAATGCTGTTAATAGCACCAAGCTTAACATGAGTTTTTTCATAGCAACTCCTTTTATTGAGAATTTTATTTTCATTTCGTAACCCAATGGTAAATATGTAGTCATAGTCAAAAACATCTTTCTTATTTTTTTAAGTTTCATCTATATATAGTCAAATTCATGAAACAATCAAATGCTTAAAATCACCAGATGTAATTTCAACAAAAAGAGAATCGCCCCACAATAACTGGGGCGATGTGTTGTCAGAACTTTATAAGTTTTTACCATGACAGTTCTTGTATTTTTTTCCGCTGCCGCAAGGACAAGGATCGTTTCGACCGACCTTTTCTCCGGAAATGAGTTGCTGCACCTT
>JANONI010000174.1:0-7049 GCA_031420755.1 Bacteroidota bacterium
GAACACTCTCTATTATTTTTTGTTTATTTCTTTGGTCGTAATCGTTCCAATTCGCCGGCATTATGCTGGCGGCGTTCCTCAATAGGGTTGATTCCCTTCCTTTGAGCAGCTGCGGCAACACGCTCTTCAATGGTCGGTATAATATCAGCTTTAATAAGAATGATAAGTTCTGATGTTAACGTTTGTTCATTCTCAAAACCGAAAATATATCGCAGACCAAACACCCACCATGGTAAATCTTTCAGAAAAGGTATCCCTCCTCTTGTCGTTACTTGCGAGTTTGAGTAAAGACCACCGATAATAGTTTCTTCACCATCGAAAACAACATTAAATGTTGATGCAGTGGATTTTTGAATACTGCCATCGGTATTTACCGAACTGTTCTCAGCTTTAATTTCTAAATTAATAAATTTGATCCCTTTCTCTTCATACACCGTAGGCTTTACTTCAATAATTATTCCAGAAGAAATTGGTGTTTGAATAGTGTTTCCGGCAAAATCTTTTGTCGTGATAAAAATATCTTTTCCGACCTGAATTTTACCCGGTTTCCCTGATGAAACTGATATTGAAGGACCTGAAAGAACATCGCCGAGTTGATTGTTAGAAAAGAATGATACAAGCGCAGTAAGGTTGGTAAATGAAATTGCTGGAACAAGTGAACCAAAAAAACCAGGTGGATTCAACGTAGCAGTGGGTGCTTTAAGGCCGCTTGAAAAATCTGCTCCAAATTTGGTCGGTTTAGTTGCTGAGTTTGTATCACCGGAATAAAAATAACTCCAGTTAATTCCGGCACTCATCGATTTGACGACATCAACGTTAAAAAATACCGATGAAATTCTTATATCGCGCTGTCGCAACAACATTTTCCCGGTCGTATCAATAATAGCAGGCGCACCGGATACGCCTGTGGCAACCTTTCCCGTACCTGTGCCAGCCAGTTTTTGTGAATCCACGGGCGAATACACATAGAAAAATTCTTCCCGTTCATCATACCACAAACTATTTGCCCGCAATACATTTTCAAATGCCTGATACCAGTACATGTTTTCAACATCAACACCAATTGCTTTTTTATTGTTGCTGACATCAACAATAATTTTATTCATGTACTTTTTACTAAAATCACTGAACAGCATCACTGCCTTATCAAACTGCAATGTTTTCGACATTGAAACTAATTCTTCGGGAGAGACGTACTCATTCAACATCAAACGTTTCTCACGGTTATTTTGCGCGGACGCAATATATCCTAGTAACAGGACGAAGGTTAAAAGAACTATCATTCGTTTCATTGCACAGTATCCTTATTGGTTTTCATTCTCGAAATCGATTTTTTTCCTTTGCACCATCACTATTCCGCCGTTGTTCAACGTAAACTCAACTGCTCCCTCTTTTGGAATGATATTGGAAACCTTCCCAAGATACACCTCGTCACCAATCTTCAGCGTAATAATTTTCCCATCTTCAGTCATAATCAATGCTTTACCATCAGCAGTTGCTTTAACCGAAATTCTTTCAATATTAATTAACTTACGAACATTCGCCGGGGTTTGGGCAAGGATGTTCGGAAAAAATGGGTTGGAAGTAATTGGTTGCGGAGTTGAATCCGGTTTCATTACCGGCAAACCCAACGTACTCTCTTTGGTAAAATAGGCATCCACTTCCATATCATACTTTAATTCGATAGACGGATACTCCAACGAATCATGTGTTATTTCAGAACTCTGAATCGATATTTTCGAAATCTTATACAGTTTTCTTCCGTTTTCAAGAAGCCACAAGAAGCGAAAAATATTCGGAAATTCAGATTCTCCAGATATTTTGTACGTATTGTATCCGATGACACCTTTACTAACTGTTCCGCTCAGGCTTAAATTCATCTTCAACTGCTGCGCACCGCTTTCATCAATAATCTCGCTCAAATAACCGTACGTTTGCGATGAGACATCCGATTCTGAAATTTCTTTGATGCGGTTATTCCACCGATGCAAGGTTTCTCGCAGTTTCAATTGATTCTGGTCGATAGCAACCATTTGTTCGGCATTATTTTGTAGTTGTGCTTCAATTTTTTTCGTCTCTTTAACATTTTGATCGATTTTTTTCGGTTGATGGAAAAAAGTGACATACGATCCAATAACGGACACGATGAACACAATAACAGCAAGTGCGATACTATTTCGAATTTTAAATGACACGTCTTACCTATTTATTTGCATCGAAACTATGAATTAGTACAACAAATTTATAGACATCTTTCTCTCTAATCTTTTCCATCTCTACAGTTTGCAGAGTCGCATTCTCGAACATATTGGCTATTCGTGGTATCCGCTGTCGATACAATGTATATCCCATTAATTCGATCGATGAATCTCCTTTTGCAGAAATTGTTTTGATCCACACCGAATTCAAACCATCAACACTATTGGTTAAATGATTGAATACTTTACTCCATCGATTATAATTTGGAATAACTTGGTCATATACTTTTAACCCCGATTCGAATTGTGCATTCTGTCCCGCTAAGCTATCCAAAATAGATTGCAATCGTTGATTCTCGACAAGCTGTTCTTGTTTTTTAGCCAGATCTGAACGTGAACGCTGCACTTCCTGATTCAACTCTACATATCGAGAGGTAAAGAACAATGTTGTCAAGAAGATCATCACTAGAAGTAAGTAACCATGCCACGCAAGTTTAAATATCTTTTGTCCCTCGCGAAAACTAACCGGCAGAAGATCAACGTGATAATATAATGAATTTTTCGGTTCCAACGCTCTCATTGCAGCCGAGATTGGAATTGCATATTCTGAAATAATTGCTTCAGGATTGTCTGCAAATTCTGTCGTATCAAGCGTGGGCGCAGTAACGTACTCTATTGGTGCTTCGGCAAACTGAGGAGCAAGAAATTGTTTCAGATCAATTTTATTCGCTTCACCTGCTAAAAATATTCTATCAACTCGAGTAATTCCTGCACTATCCTGTTCCAAAAGAATACGGGAATAAATAGTGTTTTCTATGTTTGGCGTAAGTCTTCCTTCGCTGATTACGGGCGCGAAGTGGAAAAAATATTGACCTTTCATGAAAATGAGGCGGCTAAATTCATTTCCGACATACACGATAATTGATATTTCGGATTCTCCAAGTTCATAGTTCGAACGCACCAAATTCATCAACGAAATATCGGATGTTTCAATGAACTGTACGCGCGGGATTCTCTTACCAAGAAAATCTTTGACACTTTCAATCAGATCAAGTATCCCAAGACCACCTTCGCGGATGATCGACAATATCTGTCCTTCTGCGGCTGGAATATACGAAAGAGAATCGAAGGTAGGTTTTACAGACCGTGTAGCAGAAAGCTCATCAATAAGTTTGTACTTCAACTTCGTACCTGAAAGGCCGAAATTATCTTCAAACTGCTGATAGTAAATGCTCGGTTCGGAAATTGAATAGACAAACTCGTATGCTGCAGTCGGATATTCCGAAAGCAGTCCGATCATTATTTCGCCGTTCGATGCGCCTCCGCTTCCTTCGGTAAATCCATCCTTCGCTCCTCCTGTTTCATCCAATAGGTCAAAGTTTTCCGTTCCTCCCGCAGTCTCTCCGCCGGTATGCTCTTCCAACCGTTTAACAAGATTTACTGTGGCAACATCGTGCAAATATATTCGTTTGTTTTTCAACGATAGATGAACGAACTTTACAACAAGTCCGTCAACGAACATACTGATAACTGTTTTACCTTCACCTTTTTTATACGGCATGATTTTTTACGTATTGATGATTTGCTGCATTCGTTTCTTATTGTTTGCGTAATTCATTGCATTGTCTAACGAGATCTTTTTTTGTTGATATAATTTTTTTAGATCCTGCTCCATCGTCTGCATTCCAATTTCATTGGATTCCTGAATCATCTGATAAATTTCTGCGGTATTTCCATTTTTAATTGCCGCACGAACCGAAGAATTCATGATCATAATTTCACGCGCCGCAACCCGTTTCCCATCCAACGATGGAATAAGTTTTTGCGATAACACCAATTTACACACATCGGCAAATCTCATTCGAACACGCTCTTGCTCAATGTGCGGAACTTCTCCAATGATACGATCAATACTTTCAACAGCAGATGCAGTGTGTAACGTTGAAAATACTTTGTGCCCGCTGTCCGTAATTTCAAGACCGACCAAGATCGTTTCAGGATCGCGCATTTCGCCGATCATAATAATATCAGGATCTTGACGCAATGCCTGAATTGCTCCGTCCTTAAATGATAACACATCTCTTCCCACTTCTCGATGACGAACGATACAACGATCTGATTTATGAACATATTCAACCGGAGATGCAACAACAACTATATGTCCATCTACAGTGTGATTGTTCAAGTCTATCATTGCATCAAGCGTTGTACTTTTACCCGATCCGGTAATTCCGGTAATAAGAATCATTCCTTCTTTTGTATGAGCTAAACTTACAATTTTTGTAACGTTCGGATGGAGTTCAAGAGTTTTGTACGGCCGCACTGTTGCATTAATCGCACGCATATTCAATGCAAGTTGGTCAAGATCCATATACGCATCTGCACGAAAACGATGCATCTTGTCACCATCCATGATCATATACGAAAAATCAAGATTTTTCATTTCATATAAGAACTGTCTCTGACGTGAAGAAATCAGTGATTGGATAAGAATATTTGTTTCATCAACAGTAAGAGGATCCATTGTTGGATCCGGCTTCTTTGCACCAAAAATTCTATACCATATTTTCTGATGTCCGCCAAAACCGCCAAAATCTACATCAGACGCATTGATAAGAGACATTCGCAGCAACAAACATTCTACAAAATTTTTTAACACTTGCCGATTTTCGAGCGGAAGTTTTTCAACAAAATCGCCAATAAAAATTTGGCGTTCTAAACCTTGTGTTGATTGTGGAATTTGTGCAATAACTTGATTAAGTACTACGCGAGCATTCTCGAGAATTTCAGAAGGAATCACCAATGATGCTGTTGGAGCAACTTGCATAAAAAATACGTTATCGTGAATTGAAAATATAAATTATTTGATGTAACGAGTTTAGCAAAATTTCTAAAGTGTTACATTAAACGTTTGAGTGAATATATTGAAAGACATAGAGAATGTCAACAGGTAACTGTTTTTATTCAAACCAGGACAATACCTCAAAATTGTTTCCACCCATGGGATATGGAAAATTAGCAGGAGGACTAGTTTCAAATCTGGTGTCATATTTCATATAAAAATTGGCGCCTTTTGCCGAACCCGTTCCAAAATCCGTAGGACCTATATTCTTTGTTATTAAAGAACCTACAATTTTTAATTGTTTTGCTGGGTTGGTATTGTCAAGGTTGTATGGACTGGCACTGTTTAATTTCGTACTAGTATTGGTAAAATACGCACCATCCATTCTCATTGGGAGTGCATTGATCGTAATATCTCCGGCACTAACAAGTCCCAACTTATCGGTAGTAGAAGTAGGAAAAAGTAAAGGATCGGTGTTATAACGAAGATCTCCTTCAATATACGTTGCACCAACACTTGTAGAAGTTGGTGTTGTACTTGGATTTACAGTCGAAGTGATAGAGACTTGTCCTGAAAATGTGCCTTGAACATGAATCTCTCCATTTACCATAGCAATGTTTCCGGTAGGGGCAAATGCAGCAAGAGTTACCGGTGCGCCCCAGGCAGCACCTGAACTGGTTTTATATTCTACAAACGTAACACCACCAACAACGGAAAATTTAAGCCACATTTGGCCACCCAGCTTATAATCATTCGTTCCGCCTACAGCAATAGCACTGGCAACTATGGCACCAGCAGAAGCTGCATAAGGTGGGAAAGGAATACTTACACCCGTCTGATATCCTCCTAAAAAGGTAGGAGATCCAGATCCAGTGGTTTGAAGTGAACCCATTGTTGCTTTTCCAATAAATACGGGATTATCCGAAGTCATTAATTTTTGATTAAAATGTATTGGTCCATTTATCGTGTCGCCTGAACGCAACTTTGCCGCAGAAGAGACATTACCGCTGTACATAGCAAACTTTGCAAGTGAACTCTGTTGAAGAATAATTTTTACTGCATGCGAGTCTTTATTAAGATAGCCTTTTGAAATCACCATCAATTTTGTGGGATATGTTGTAGAATCGAAGGTGACCTTAAAATATCCTCCATTCCATGGAACACCTCGTGCACCTGGTGCACCTGAAAAACCCGTACGCCATAAAGTATTTAAGAATAATTGATTGCAGGCGAGGTTTGCACCGACATTCGCAATATTATATACTTGAGTCCGCTCATAATATAACATTGCATTTGCAAATGCTTCGGTGCCGCTATCATTCATTGTTTTCCCAAAAAATAAAAAAATAGCGGTCATCGCCATTACCATATAGATTGAAGTTCTTCCCATAATTCACCTCTACCGATTATTAAAATTTTTGGCTACTATGCGTACTTGCCTCCAGTATGCACTTTGGTAAACTGTATCGAATGTTGCAGTATTATAAAAATTCGTCCAACGTACAGGATGCTCTGTTTGAACAGTAATTTTAAGGTATTGAATCAATTGACAATTAGCGACAGGAGTTGTTAGTTGCTGTCGCAATGAATTAAGATATTCGAATTTGAATGTTGTAACACCTACATTTACTCCAACTGGGGTCTTGTTGTTCTCCACTCGATACAGTAACCTGTCTCGTGGATTTGGGGTAACGGCAAGTTCGGAAGTTGGACCTACAAAATAGGTTATGGAATCAAGAATTCCATCCCCGACATACATGCCATCTCTTAATACTTTAGGAAGATCAGTCCAAAAAACAATCCTAGAAGTATCTGCATACCGAATAGCAAGTGTCGGCGAACTGATTACCAGAACATTTTCACAGTATGCAATCTTGCGCAAATCATATTCCAATAACTGTGTTAGGGCAACAAGGTTTTCCTGCACTATAATGTCTTCGCGAAACGCTTGCATGTTTTCCATTATTCCGCCATTAAGACGCAACGCAATAAGCAGTAATAAACCAAAG
>JANONI010000175.1:0-6016 GCA_031420755.1 Bacteroidota bacterium
ACACACTTCCGGCAAAAATTGAAATGGTCTATAGATAGAAACATCAAACGTTTTTTTACTTCCTTAGCTCTTTTTGCCTCTCGCTGTAAATTTTAATACATTACGTTTGTTATTTTGCAGTCCGAAGATTTCGGACTTCATCGTTTTATTGCAGTTCTGGTTTTGGTATGGTGAAGCAAAAAAATACTTCTGTAAAAGCAACAGCACTACATTCTAATAAATCCCCGCTCATCATTAACGGTGCGCGGGTCCATAACCTCAAGAATATCTCAGTTGAAATTCCGCGAAATAAACTTGTGGTCATTACAGGTGTCAGCGGTTCAGGAAAATCTTCGCTTGCATTCGATACGATCTATGCCGAAGGGCAGCGCCGATATGTTGAGTCGCTGTCATCGTATGCACGTCAGTTTCTAGAGCGAATGGACAAACCGGATGTTGATTCCATTCAAGGAATGTCTCCGGCAATTTCAATTGAACAGCGTACTAACACGCGAAATCCTCGTTCGACCGTTGCAACGTCAACAGAAATTTATGATTATCTGCGCCTGCTGTACGCGCGGGTTGGGAAAACCATTTGTCCGAAATGCGGCAGGGAGATAAAAAAAGATTCCGTGCAAATCGTTGTTGATGCAGTAATGGAGAATGAAGATGGTTCAAAATTCTACGTAATGTTCCCGATGCATCACCACGAAGGAAAAACTCTTGCACAGGAGTTTGAGGTATTGAAACAGAGGGGATTTTTCCGATTGGTGATTGATGGCGAAATAATCGATTTAAATAGTGATAGTCACACTGAGCAAGCGTTGCGGATAAAAAATCCTTCGGCGCGTCCCGACAAGAAACATCGGGACTTGCTCAGGATGACCAAATCCGCAACGCGCGTCGAAGCGCAAGAATCTAAGAAAGAAATCTTTATCCTTGTGGATCGGTACATCCTTCGCAAGAATGAAATTCAAAGTCAAAACCGTTTGGCGGATTCTATTCAAACTGCGTTTGTAGAAGGAGAAGGATATGCATCACTATTTAATCTTGAAACAAAAAAAACAATTCCATTCAGCCAGCATTTTGAATGTACGATAGATAATCTTCGGTTTGAAGAACCGGAACCGCATTTGTTCGCGTTCAATTCCCCAATTGGCGCCTGTCCAAAATGTCAAGGGTTTGGTCGTTCGGTGGGAATAGATATGGATTTGGTCGTTCCCGATCATGAAAAAACATTGAAGGAAGGAGCAATTCTTCCGTGGACAACTCCGAAGTTCCAGGAAAACCTTCGCGATCTGGCGCGCATTGCTTATGAGGCAGGTGTTCCGATGAATGTTCCATATAAAAAATTGACCGAAGAACAGTTGAACATTGTGATGAACGGTTACAAGAAAGAGTTTGACGGCATCAACGGTTTTTTCAAAATGGTTGAACGAAAAGCTTACAAGATTCAATATCGTGTGTTATTAAGTAAATACCGCGGATATACAATGTGCGATGAATGTCACGGAAGCCGATTGCGAAAAGAAGCATTGAATGTAAAGATTGGCGGCAAACCGATTGGTGAAGTAGTTGCGCTCTCTATAGAACGAGCGGAAGAATTTTTTATTGGTCTTCAGTTTTCTAATTTTGAAATGAGCATCGGGAAAAGAATTCTTGAAGAGATCAGAAAACGCCTTCGCTATCTTGTGGATGTGGGAGTAGGGTATTTAACGTTGGATCGATTATCCAATTCAATTTCCGGCGGTGAGTCGCAGCGCATTAATCTTGCAACGTCGATCGGTTCATCGCTTGTTGGTTCAATCTATGTGCTTGACGAGCCGAGTATCGGCTTGCATCCTCTTGATAATGATCGCCTGATTACTATCTTAAAACGATTGCGGGATGTTGGAAACACAGTTATTGTGGTTGAGCACGATTCGGATATGATGAAAGCTGCAGACCAGATCATTGATATGGGTCCGAAAGCAGGTGAACGCGGCGGTGAGATCATGTTTCAAGGAACATTTGCTGAGGCATTGAGCGACGAAAAATCATTGACTGGAAAATATCTTTCCGGCAATCTCGAAATTCCTCTGCCGTCATCTCGAAGAAAAAAAACAAAAGATTCACTTAAAATTTTTAATGCGTTTCTGCACAATCTTCAGAATATTGATATTGAAATTCCGTTGAAGATGTTCGTTTGTGTTACCGGCGTAAGCGGTTCAGGAAAAAGCACCCTTGTTCATGATATTATCGGTGAGGGAATAAAAAAACGATTGAGCGGACATATTGGTCGGCTGAATGGAGTGCACGATATTCTGGGATGGGAAAAAATCCAACATCTTGAATTGGTCAATCAGTCGCCAATCGGGCGTTCGCCGCGTTCAAATCCGGTAACCTATATCGGAGTGTTTGACGGGATCCGGGAATTGCTCTCTAAAACTACAATGGCAAAGATACGGGGCTATCAACCCGGATTTTTCTCTTTCAATGTTCCCGGCGGACGGTGCGACATTTGCGAGGGAGATGGTCTGCAAAAAGTGGAAATGCAATTTATGGCAGATCTTTACCTAACGTGTGAATCGTGCAACGGAAAGCGATATAAAAAAGAAGCACTTGAAGTACGATGGAACGGGAAAAATGTTGATGATATTCTCGGCTTGACCGTTGCAGAAGCCATTATGTTCTTCGGAAAGTATCCGGACGGGAAAAAAGTGGTGAATAAATTGCAAATACTTGATGATGTCGGCTTAGGGTATTTGCGGCTCGGACAATCTGCCACAACGCTTTCCGGCGGCGAAGCTCAACGCATAAAACTTGCAACACATCTTGTAGAAAAAAAAGTCACGAAGGACTCCTTCGGAGAAGGTCATACGCTGTTTATTTTTGACGAACCGACAACAGGATTACACTTTGACGATATTAAAAAATTATTGAAATGTTTTACCGTTCTTTTAGATGCCGGAAATTCGCTGATCGTAATAGAACATAATCTTGATGTAATAAAATGTGCTGATCATGTTATAGATATGGGACCAGGCGGAGGTGAAAATGGCGGAAAAATTATTGCCGTAGGTTCTCCCGAAGAAATTTCTAACGTAGTCCAGTCGTACACCGGAAATTTTTTACAAAAAATTCTTTGAATATTTGAGAAATGATATAAAAATCATCTATGGGCAAAAGTAACTAATCTCATATTCCCACCAACGTGTTCTTGTTCTACTTCTCTAAATTTCTTATATTGGTTTGCAGTAATAATGAATAAAAGGGGCCCTTAGCTCAGTTGGTTAGAGCAGCTGACTCATAATCAGCGGGTCGCTGGTTCAAGTCCGGCAGGGCCCACAATATCAACATCAATGGGAAAATAATTGTGCACGTTCCATTATTAGACTTAAAACTACAGTATAAAAGTCTCAAGTCCGAATTGGATGCTGCGGTTCAGAAAGTTATTGAATCGCAGTATTTTATTTTAGGACCAGAGGTTGAAAAAATGGAACAGATGATGAATTCCTATCTCGGGTGTACCTACTCCCTTGGGATTTCCTCTGGAACCGATGCTCTTCTTCTTGCCTTAATGGCGATTGATATTAAACCTGGCGATGAAGTTATTGTTCCCACATATTCTTTTTTTGCAACTGCCGGTGTCGTTTCTCGTCTTAATGCAATTCCTATTTTTGTAGATGTAGATCCGGTTACGTTCAACATTGATCCCAAAAAGATCACTCCAAAGATCACTTCCAAGACAAAAGCGATCATTCCTGTTCATCTGTATGGTCAAAGTGCAGAGATGGGTACGATTATGGCAATCGCCAAAGAACATAAACTCTTTGTAATTGAGGATGCTGCACAGGCAATTGGTGTTCATTATAAAGATGGAAAGAACGTTGGAACGATTGGGGACATTGGATGTTTTTCTTTTTTCCCCAGCAAAAATCTCGGTTGTTTCGGAGACGGTGGTTTAGTAACAACAAATAATTCCGAACTTGCAGTGCGAATGAAAGATATGCGTGTCCACGGAATGAATCCGAAATACTATCATAAATATATCGGCGGAAATTTTCGTATTGATGCGTTACAGGCAGCAGTCTTATCGGTAAAGCTACCGCATTTGGATAATTGGTCTGCAAAACGCCGCGAAAATGCAAAACAGTATTTAGATCTATTTAAAAAGCATGGTTTGGCGGAAGATTCCGGCAAAACATTTTTTGATTCGAAGAACCGTGTTCTCTTACCGCATTCTGTCTATCAAGAAAGCGGAGTGCAAAATCATCATATCTTCAATCAATATATCATCCGTGTAGAAAAACGGAATGCGTTGAAGAAATTTATTACGGAACAGGGAATAGGAAATGATGTCTATTATCCTGTCCCGTTCCACGAGCAAGAGTGTTTCAAATATTTATCTCAAGGAAATGATTTTCCGGTGTCGAATTGTGCGGCGAATGACTCTCTTGCTCTTCCCATTTTTCCGGAATTGATGCCCGAGCAAATAGAGTACGTCGTAAGTTCGATCGCAGAATTTATGCAGAAGGATGAATCGTCATATCCAATGGAATGTAAACATTGTGAATGCATGAAATAGAAATTCAATTGAAAAATCTACTTCGAAAAAAAATAGAAGAAAAAAAGTTTGTTGTTGGTGTTATTGGGTTGGGATATGTGGGATTGCCGATTGCTCTTTGTTTTGCCGAAAAAGGGTTCCGTGCGATTGGGTTTGATATTGATCTTGTAAAAATTGCAGCACTGAAACAAGGGTTGTCGTATATCAAGCATATCTCATCGGAAAGAATCTCCCGCGTCAATGCTTCAAATCTTTTCGATGCCACGGTTGATTTTGGCCGAATTCAAGAATGCGATGCTGTGCTAATCGCTGTTCCAACTCCGTTGAAAAAGAATCGTGAACCGGAGATGGAATACATTGTTAAGACATGTGAAGCGATATATCCTCATCTGCGTATGGGACAGATGATCGTTCTGGAATCAACAACGTATCCTGGAACTACGGTAGAAGTTGTTGTTCCGATCCTTGAAAAAAGCGGTTTGAAAGTTGACAAAGATTTTTATGTGGCGTTTTCTCCGGAACGAGAAGATCCGAATAACCCAAAGTATACCACCGAAACAATACCGAAAGTGGTGGGTTCTACATCATCCGATGGTTTAGCGATCGCCGAAATGATGTATCAACAGATCGTTATTCGAACGGTCCCTGTTTCTTCAACACAGGTTGCGGAAGCGACAAAGTTGTTGGAAAATATTTTTCGTTCTGTTAATATCGCCCTTGTGAATGAACTCAAAATGACATTCATGAAAATGGGAATTGATATTTGGGAAGTGATTGAAGCGGCAAAAACGAAGCCGTTCGGATTTATGCCGTTCTATCCTGGTCCCGGACTTGGTGGACACTGCATACCGATCGATCCATTTTATCTTACGTGGAAAGCGAAAGAATACGGTGTTCATACTAGATTTATAGAATTAGCCGGCGAAGTGAATACATCAATGCCGGATTTTGTGGTGCAAAGAGCATCTGAAGTATTGAACACCTGCGGTAAGTCGCTGAACGGTTCAAAGATATTGATTCTTGGATTAGCGTATAAAGCGAATGTTGATGATGATCGAGAGTCTCCGAGTTATGTATTGATGGAAAAATTAGAAGCAAACGGTGCGATTGTAGAATATAATGATCCGTTTGTTCCGGTGATCAAGCCGACTCGAGAGCACCAACACTATATCGGTAAAAAATCAGTTGAAATCGGGAATGAATTTGATCTGATACTAATTGCAACGGCGCACGATACATATAAAAAATTGGATTTACTTTCCTATAACGTTCCAATTCTTGATACAAGAAACTTAATTGTTACGAAACATCATTTAGTTCATAAAGCTTAAGGACGGTTCTATAAATTCAAAAAAAACTTTACCGCAAAGACGCCTGCCTGCACGAAGCCAATGCTTCGTTTCGGCGAAGGCAGGCGAAGCCGCAAAATGTTTATTATTATTTGTTTTCTTCGTGCCTTTGCCTGCCCGCTCTACGAGTCGTAGACCGCAC
>JANONI010000176.1:0-1986 GCA_031420755.1 Bacteroidota bacterium
TTAAGAATGTTCAAAAGTTTACGGTCGGGATTATCTTCTAGTTAATGCACAGACACGATGCATTTTTTATAAACTCGAACAACGCTTCACAAGAAATAATGCTTATGAAATATTTCTATGGTTGTATTCTAATTCTCATTAGTACAGCTGTTGCCTATGCTCAGATCGGGTCTCTTGAACCAACACTGAAACTTGCAACTGTTTCCGATATCACCGTTCCATATCAAAATGGAATGCCGGTCCCTTCGTTTGAGAAACAGCGCCGTATAACAATCTCACTTGCCGGTCAATGGAAAAGAGTCCGGTTTGCTGCTAATCATAATACTTCTCTTCTCAAGCGCGATTCAGCCGGGTATGCGCAGTTGATATCCGAAGCGGGTAACCGACATTCGCCATACTATAACGATGCTGCGTGGACAACAAAAGGAATCCCCGGCATTGAGAATGTTCTTGCAGCAAATGAAACGATGCCGGAAATTTATCAGGATGGCGTTTGGTACCGGACAAAATTCACCATTGCAGATTCGTTGCAGCAAAAATTTGCGCGTTTAAATTTTTATGCGGTAAACTACATTGCCGATGTGTGGCTGAACGGAACATATTTAGGATGGCATGAAGGGGGATACACTCCGTTTGCTTTCGATGTCTCCTCTGCATTGCGGTACGACAGCGCAAACGTTCTTGTTGTTCGGGTTGATAATATTCCTTGGGGAACGCGCAAAGATATTGTACCCTATGTTGAATGCGATTGGTTCAACTATACAGGAATTATTCACGATGTCTATTTGGAATTCAGCAATAAAATTTCCGTCAGCCGTGCGGATGTGATTACAAAGAGTGTGAACGGACTGGTTGAAGCGACGGTTGTTGTCAATAATCAGCTTCTTACTTCCGGAGGCGTTGATGTTTCGCTGCGCGTATTCGCTGCTAAGAATGATTCTGTCTCTCTTGCAAAAGAAATTTCTGCAGAACTTGCCGGCGCTGAAATACCGCTGCAAGGATTAACGGAACAAGCGTTAAATGTTCCTGCTGATTCCGTTGCGGTATGGCAAACGATGTTGACGATACAAAATCCGAAATTGTGGTCTCCTCAAAAACCAAACTTGTATATACTGAAAGTTACTCTCTCTCAGAATGGAATTGTGAAGGATGAATTCTACACTCAATTTGGGATTCGCACGATCAAAACCCTCGAAACGAAGATCCTGTTGAATGAAAAAACAATTTTTCTTCATGGTGTTGCACGGCACGAAGATCATCCATTGTACGGCAGAAGCATTCCGACATCCGTGATCTTTTCCGATCTCAAAATTGTAAAACGTGTCAATGCAAATTATCTGCGAAGCGGACATTATCCGAATCATCCGTTCACGTATCTTGCGGCGGATCGTCTTGGTCTGCTCGTGATGGAAGAAATTCCGGTCTGGTGGTTCGACGAAGCATTTCCGTGGCTGATTCATAACAGCGTTCGGCTCATCCATCGGCAGATGTTCCGCGAAATGGCATTCCGCGACAGAAATCGTTCGTCAATTGGTCTGTGGAGTTTAAGCAATGAGTCCAGAGATGTCGCCGGACGCAGCACATTTTTTCAAGCGATAAAATTAGAGGTGGAGTCACAATATCCGGATGGACGATTGATCACGCAATCTGCCGCAGCAGACCGTCCGGGACCATTCGATGAATCACAAGCGCAATTGGATGTTGCGGGCTGGACAATGTATTTTGGGATTTTCTACAATCCGTACGGTCTCGGAAAATACCGAGGGACCAGAAATTTTGTATTGGATTGCAATGATTATTATCCCAAAAAACCGGTCATTGCGACAGAGTTTGGTTATTGGTCGGGTGAGAATATGAATTATTTTGCAAACCAAGTTGAAACATTCGATTCAACATTTTTGGCATTTGAACCAAGAGTTCCGATCACCAAAGACGGCAAATATAATTCAACAGGATTTTTAGCCGGCGTGACGTGGTGGTGTATCT
>JANONI010000177.1:0-57696 GCA_031420755.1 Bacteroidota bacterium
CAGTATTTTTGTTTCCGGAGTGGGCGGAACTGAAACATCTACATTAACTTATGAAGTGAGAGATTCATTAGGATTTCCGATCGATCTTAGTCGACGTGTAGGTGCGAATTTTTCAATGCTATTCTTTCCAAATTCATTTGCGGGGGGCGGTACAGCACCAACTATTATCCCGAATATTGATAGCTCAGACACACAAGGAAGAGTGAGAGTTACAATAGTAAGCGGTACGAAGGCAGGTGTAGTTCAAGTTACAACCAATGTAAAAGTGAGTATAACAAAGACAATCACTTCACAACCTGTTAAAGTAACAGTACATGCCGGGTTCGCAGATCAAAGACATTTTACGATGGCATCGCAGGCATATAATTTCCCGGGTTTGGATAGAGCGTTTAGAATTCAAGAAATAATTGTTCAGGTAGGGGATAAGTATAGTAACCCGGTCATTGAAGGAACGGGGGTATATTTTCACGCATCCCATGGAACAATGACGACTGGCGGTCTTACCAATAAAATCGGATTTGTATCGGGCACATTGTATTCTGCAAATCCGTGGCCTGAAAATAGAGATACTCTTATGCCGGATGCACAGATTTTAAGTTATTATCCTTCAACAAAAGGTTTCTCCAGGGTTTACGCCAAAACTATTGGCAAAGACGGACAAATAGTAATGGATTCTCTGTTGTTCTTATGGACAGGTAAACCTGTATTTATTAATACAGGAGATAGTTCTTTTACAGTTCCAAATGGTGGAGGAGCCGGTCCTTTTACATTTACAATTGTTGATCGATACGGTCATCCGATGTCAGCAGGAACATCTATTGCAGTAACGGCATCAACGGGAAAACTTTCCGGTGATGTGTCACGAACAATACCGGATGCATTTGTGGGCGGTGCTGGGATAACAACTTTTTCAGTGTTATTGAATGATGATGCTCCAACAGATACTGCTCCTCCGGTAAACAGCAGTATACTTGTTACAGTAACTCATGAAGTGTACGGGATCTATCAATTTACTCTTGCCAGCGGTACTATTGATTAAGAAGGATTGAAAAATGGAGTATAGGAAGCCACGTTAATGAGACGTGGCTTTTTATTTTATCTGAATTTTTGCTTTCTTAAAAATCGAGTTAAACATCAATTCTGTAAGTTTACCGGTAAATGTATTCTGCTGACTTGGATGATAACTACCGATAAGTATTAGATTGGCGTTGAGATGTGTAATTGCACCGTGTGAAAATTTTGGACGTTGGTTTAATTCAGTTAACGCAGATTCTTTTGCACAATCAAACGCTGCATTAAAACCGATCTTTCCAAGACCAATAATAATACGCAGATTCTTTAGTAATCGAAATTCTTCAAGAATAAAACGGCGGCAATTATTAATTTCTTCCTTGGTCGGTTTATTTTGAGGCGGGGCACACCGGCAGGTTGCCGTGATATATACATTCTTCAGCACTAGTTCATCATCTCGATATAGAGATAAAATTTTGTTCGAGAATCCTGCCTTATACAAAGCGCGATATAACCATTTGCCGCTTTCATCTCCGGTAAACATTCTTCCGGTGCGATTTGCTCCATGAGCAGCCGGTGCCAAACCGACTAATAATATTTCGGCATGTGTATCTCCAAATCCCGGAACAGGTTTTCCCCAATATTGTTCCTCGGAAAAGCGACGGACTTTGGTTATTGCTGTTTCTTCCCGCCAACTAACCAAACGAGGACATTTTTTACAGTGAAGAATATCTTTTTGCAATGAATCGAAGGTCGCCATAAACTGAAATAATTTTTACAAATTTCCGGAAGAGATGAGTTCCACTTTCCGCCAAGAAGATGGCGGACAAGTAGAAACAGAGTCCATCTATACGCTAAATGGTAACAAGTTCTTGTTTAATTGTCGAAACGAATTCAACAAGATGTTTATTGAACTCAACCGGATTTTCCATATTGCTGATATGTCCTGCATTTGGAATGACAGCCATTATTGAACCGGGAATGGCTTTGTTCAATGCTTCAGAGGCACTAACGGGTGTAAGATTGTCCTTTTCACCAACAAGAATAAGTGTCGGGCATTTAATATTTGGAAGACTTAATGTTGTATCCGTGCGAGCAGCAAGAGCCAACAGTGTTCCGAAGATAGATGTTGAAGCAGTTCGTTCAACGATACTTTGAATTATCTTTACCGATTCTGGATGTGAATTGAAAGAGGAAGATGCGAAGACAATTTTAACATAATCCTGCGCGTAAAATTTCATTCCATTTGTCTGGATGAATTTGATTCCGTTTGCTCGGCGAATCTTTGCTTCGTTGCCATCTGCTTCGCTGCGGGTATCGCACAATACCATACCAAGAATACGTTCTGGATTTCGTTCAACAGCTCGAAGAGCGATATATCCTCCCATGGATAATCCGCAAATGATCGCTTTTGGGATGTGTAAATGATCCATGAATGCAACAAGATCGTCCACAAATAATTCTATTGTATAGTGTCCGGTTCCAACCTCACTTTCGCCATGTCCGCGGAGATCATAAGCAATTACGCGGTTTGTAGAAGATAGCGCATCAATCTGTCCGCCGGGAAAATTCCACATTTTATGACTAAAGGGGAATCCATGGATGAAAATGATCGGAATTGCATTCGGTGACCCGACATCGATATAGCGTGTTAAACAATTATTGATTGTAGCTTTCATAGGATTCTTTCAAAAATAAAAATAGCGTACCGATTTCTCGGAACGCTATTCAAAAGGAAATTATTATTTACGCTTTTCAATCGGAACATAATCACGCGAATCATGTCCTAAATAGATCTGTCGCGGACGTGCAATCTTTTGATCTTCATCCAAAATCATTTCCTGCCAGTGGGTAATCCATCCGGATGTTCGTGGAATTGCAAACAAGACAGGGAAGAATTCCATTGGAAATTGCATTGCCTTGTAGATCAAGCCCGAATAAAAATCGACATTCGGATATAATTTTCGTTTAATAAAATATTCATCGTGCAATGCTATTCGTTCAAGTTCAAGCGCAATTTCTAATTTGGGATCAACACCGGTAACTTTGAACACATCATCGGCAAGATTTTTAATAACGGTGGCACGCGGATCGTAGTTCTTATAAATGCGATGACCAAATCCCATTAAGCGTCCCTCGCCATTCTTTACTTTTTCGATGAATGCGGGAACATTCTTCACATTCCCAATATGATCCAACATTCTTAACACAGCTTCATTTGCACCGCCGTGCAACGGACCATACAATGCCGCTGCCGCTGCCGCCGTGGCTGAATACGGGTCTACCTGAGAACTTCCAACACTTCGCATAGCATTGGTCGAACAATTTTGTTCGTGGTCTGCATGCAGGATAAAAAGAATATTCAACGCTTTTTCAAAAATAGCGGGCACTTCAAAATTATGAGTACCAATACTGTACATCATATTCAAAAAATTCTTGATGAAACTTTGATTGTTGTTTGGATACACATACGGCATTCCCTTGATGTGACGGTATGAAAATGCCGCAATCGTTGGTACTTTTCCAATTAACCGTAAGATTTGTTTTTGCCGTATTTCCGGATCGAAAATCTTATTTGCTTCGGGGTAGAAGGTTGAAAGTGCGGCAACAGTACTAATGAACATTCCCATAGGATGAGCATCGTACCGGAAACCCTCCATCAATTTTTTTACATTCTCATGAATATAGGTGTGAAGCTTAATACTATCCTCCCAAACAGTTAATTGCTCTTTTGTAGGAAGATTGCCGTAGAGAAGTAAATAGGTGACTTCAAGATAATTACTTTTTTCAGCTAGTTGTTCAATTGGATATCCGCGATACCGTAAAATCCCTTTGTCGCCATCAATAAATGTTACCGTGCTTTTGCAAGAAGCAGTATTCATAAATGCAGGATCATACGTCATCATTCCGAAATCATCGTCATTGGTTTTTATTTTACGAAGATCGGTAGCGTGAATGGTGCCGTAGGTAATCGGAAGATCGTATGATTTACCAGTCCGATTATCAGTAATAGTAAGTGATTCGTTTGTCATAATAGCTCCAAAAAATGGGAAATTTAAAATACTGGTTGCGCTAATGTTACAAGTTCTTGTCCTGAAATTTTTTCAATTTCTTCATGCAAACTGTTTCCGTGTGAATCCATTGTAACGATTGCCGGAAAATTCGTTACCGATAAATGCCACATTGCTTCGGGAAGTCCGAATTGCTCAAGATCAACTCCATCCACCGATGTAATGCATTGAGCGTAATATTGCGCCGCACCGCCAATCGCGTTAAGATACACCGCTCCATATTCTTGAAGCGCAGCGAGAGTTTTCTTTCCCATTCCGCCCTTTCCCATTACTGCTCGCACGCCAAATTTTCTGATGATATCTGCCTGATATGGTTCTTCACGGCTGCTGGTGGTCGGTCCTGCTGCTGTAATCTTCCATTGGTTATCTTTTTTTATGGTGACCGGACCGCAGTGATACAATATCTGTCCGTGAAGATCGACAGGAGAGTTGTTTGTCATAAGGTATGCGTGGATTGCGTCACGACCGGTAAACATCTTTCCATTTACCAGCACAACATCACCGACCTTTAATGAACGAATCGTTTCTTCGCTGAGCGGTGTGTTCAGAACGATTTCTTTTCCAGAAAAAACAACTCCTTCTTTCTTACCCATCGTAATGACAGGAGCATCTTCCTTATAAAGCCAACGTTTTATTTTTCCTGTTTGTGCATCCAGAATCACTCCCTGGCGGCGAAACGCCCAACAATCGTACGCTACCGAAACGAAGAAACTTGCCGGTAAACGATTTTGCACACCAACTTTACAACCGATAAGGGTTGAGTTTCCGCCAAAACCCATTGTTCCAATTTTTAATTTATTGGAATTTTCTAAAATATAATTTTCTAACTCTGCTAATTCAGCATTCGAATTTACATCATCAATAGTTCTAAACAATTGCATCTTCGCATGTTCATATCCTGAAGTTCTATCTCCTCCGATACAGACGCCAATCGCACCAATTGCACATCCGTGTCCTTGTGCTTGCCACACGGAGTGTAAAATACATTTTCGGATTCCATCAAGATTTCTTCCGGCTTTTCCCAAATGTTCAAGTTCCATTGGAAGGGAATATTGAATATTCTTGTTTTCGCAGCCGCCGCCTTTTAAAATCAACTTCACTTCAATCTCGTCATTATTTTCCCATTGTTCCCAATGCATAATCGGTGTTCCTGCTCCGAGATTATCGCCGCTGTTTTTTCCTGTTAATGAATCGACAGAGTTAGAGCGAAGTTTTCCGGATGTTGTTGAATCGGAAATCGCCTCTCGAATCCATCGTTTCATTTCAATTTGGTTGGTACCAACAGGAGTATGGATAAAGAAGGTTGGCATTCCTGTATCTTGACAAATTGGTCCCACATTGTCGCATGCCATATCTATATTTGTTGCGATGGTTTCAAGAGCTAATGCTGCACGGGTTCCATCGTTCTCTTGTTTCTGCGCAATCTTTATTGCTTTGCGAATATCGGGGGGAAGATTGCTTGATGTGTCAGTAATTAATTCTATAATACTTTGTTTAAAGTCATTCATACAACCCTCAGCGAATATCGTCGCTCCAATAGGTAAACTTTTCGTTTTGGTCCATGAGAGAGATTTTCATCGGTTTAATTTGTAATTGTATTTGATTTGCCGATTCATCGAATGAGATATCAAAGGCAAATGCTAATTTAAAATAAATTTCGCTTTCTTTACCCTTTGCCTCACTTGCAGTTTGTTTGTTTACATACCATGTAAACTCTGGTTCTGTTGTCAGATGTAAATATGCTCGACGATAACCGCCGACATTTTTTTCCGTAATTGCTGTATATTTGTTTGGCGTACAAATCACTGCAATTTCTTTTTTCTTCGGCTGTACTAAAATTTGCGTGGGAGATTTTATACTGTATGTTTGGTTATCAGCATCGTATTTTACAAGGTCGGCTTTCAACCATACAGAATAGACGCGGGTATTTAATTTATGATCGCTGTAGAATTTGGAAATTTTGGCGATAAATTCGTCTTTGTTTTTTCTCTTGCGTTCGTTAAATTCTTGAGTCGATTCAAATTCACTCTTGTCCAAATTGATAGAACCGTATTCTTCGGAAAGTTTCTTTAAACCATCCCAAACAGTTTTGACAACATCAAAACATTGGTTACTCGTTAGAGTCTGATTTGGATCATACGAATCCAAACTGGTTTGTGAAAATAATGTTGTAGAATACAACACAAACAAAAGAAATAGTGATGATATTTTCATAGCGAGAGTCCTTTATTTTTCTTTGAGAATATACAACTTTTTTAGTGATTTTGTGGAAAAATCTGTTCAAATTTAATGAAATGAGATATTTTACTCTACTTTCTATATGTGGCATGTTCTTTTTTTCTGGTTGCGACGAACGAGGATTAAATCCTAATGATGTCAGTGAGCCAGGATTTGGCGGTACTATCGCATACGTTAGTAAACTTCCATCCAACGATAGCCTGCACGATATTCGCATTGTTGCTGTTCCGTATTTTCCGGTTGATACCACGTTTGGGCTGATATTTACAAAAATTGTTGAGGCAATAATTCCTTTCAGCGAAAGTCTTAGCGCAACTGCCGATTCGGGTAAAACGATTCAATATCAAATGTTTGTAAAGCCACAAACCTATTATTACGTTGCCGTTGTTCAACAATACGGAATGAACCCTTTTGTGGATTGGAGAGTTATTAGTGTCTATGGTTACACATCAGCAAACCCGAACCCGAAAATTGTAACCGTTGAAGAGGGTGAATTTACAATCTCCATAAATTTTATTGTTGATTTTTATAATCTGCCGCCTCAGCCATTTACGACACCGTGAAAAATTTAATGCTATATTTCGCTGAAAAACTTCAAACAATGTCATTGCGTGGAATCTGTCGGCTGACGGATAATAAGCGCCAATGGCATTTCTTCGGGAGAATCTCGCTTTTATCTTCACATTCAAATTTTAGATTCCTTGCTTGCCACTTTGTGGCTGTGCTCGGAATGACAATCATCGGAAGTGTTATTCTTGTTTCACAGGAACGGATTTCAGTACAAGGAAAAGTTGTCTCGTCCGAAGATCAAAGTGCGATCGTTGGTGCTTCAGTTATTATAGTGAATACAACGATGGGCGCTGCAACCGATGGTGATGGGAAGTTTTCACTCGGTATTCCCCGCGATAGAAAAACAATTTCTGTCTCTGCGGTCGGGTACAAGTCGTCAACAATCATTATTCCGGAAAACAAAACGGTAGAAATTACGATTGCCTTGATGCCTTCACTTATTCAAACGCAAACAATTGTTGTTACGGCAAACAAACGTCCGCAATCACTTGAAGAAGTTCCGGTGAGCATGAATATTATTGACGCAAAAATGTTTGAGAAGAGAAACATCATCGCGCTTGATGATGCGCTTCGATATGTTCCGGGCGTAAATTTTCAACAGTGGCAGATCAACATTCGCGCGTCAAGCGGATACAGTCGCGGCGTGGGAAGCCGCGTGTTGATGCTTGTAGACGGCGCGCCGATGCTTGCCGGCGACACAGGAGAAATTACATTTGAAACAATTCCGGTTTCTCAAATTGACCGGGTGGAAGTGGTGAAAGGTGCGGGCTCCGCATTGTATGGTTCGGGCGCATTGGGAGGGGTGATTAATGTGCTGACAAAAGAAATTGACGAGCAACCAATGATGTGGTGGAAATTGTACGGCGGTGTGTATTCCAATCCAGCGTACGATCAATGGAAGTGGAGTGAGAAAACCAGATTTACCAATGGTCAAATATTCGGATTTTCAACAACAGCAGACGGTCTTGGTATGGCCGCTTCTCTACAGCGAATTTCCGATGACGGGTATCGTGAACAAGATTGGCTGCGACGATATAACGTATTTCTAAAATTGAAGTATGATATTTCGCCGTATCAGTCTATTGCGTTTACATCAAATTTCTTTCAACAATACCGCGGCGATTTTTTGTGGTGGAAAGACCTGAAGAATGCATTACGCCCGGCGGATGCGCAAAAAAATGTTACGACATCATCTCTACGGTTTAACAACTCGGTAGTATATAAACATTTTGTGAGCGAAGATTTTTATTATGATGTCAAAGCAGTTCATTTCCGCGGAAACTGGCATCGTGATAGTTTGAATACTAAACAACTTGATCAATCAATTTCCGACGCACTTGTTGTTGATGCTCAAGGGAATCTTACTCTGAACTCAAAACATATTCTTACATTTGGAATTGTTGGAAATGCCGAAAGAGTACGGTCGAATATTTTTGGTGTTCACGATGGAAACGGTGGTGCAGTGTATGTTCAAGACGAATACTCATTTGCAGAAAATATATCTGCTACGGTTGGACTGAGGCACGATGTTAAACAGGTTATTGGATTGCAGACAAACCAACAGACAAATCCTAAATTTGGATTACGATACACACTGAATGAATTGCATACGATCCGCGCATCGGTCGGAAGTGGTTTTCGCACACCTTCCATTGGAGAGTTATACACATCAACTAGAAATACCGGAAGTGCAGCAATTGTTATTCCGAGCGTGAATTTAAAACCGGAACATAGTTGGACGTATGAAATTAGCAGTACCAATATGTTGTCGGAAAATTTACAATTAGAAACGGCAATATTTCACAGCGATTTTAGCAACCTCATTGAACCGAATATTTTTTTAGATACCATTCCCAAGATCAATTTCAGGAACATCACTCAAGCAAGAATTCAGGGAATGGAAGTCAGTGTTCTAACTAATTTTTTCAATCGTTCTTTGTTGTTCGATATGAACTACAATTACAATTGGGCAATCGATCAAAAAACGAACACATTTTTGCATTTCCGTCCGCGTCATATCGCCAGCATTAATTCGGAATATCAATTTGAATACGTTACATTCGGAATGGATTATCGTTTTACAAGCAGAATTGAAACGATTGATAACAAATTGGTAGAATTGGCTCAGATTAAGAATGGTGCTCAACGCGTTGCCATTCACATTGTGGATGTGAGAGTGATAACGAATGTAACTCCAGTAGGTCTGCCGTTTCGCGCGTCATTGAATGTCAATAATGTGTTCGGCTATAATTACAACGAACTCATCGGCAATGTTTCTCCGCCGCGGTATTTCGTATTATCGTTTGAAGGAATTATCCGGTGAACATTCTGCACGTGCTTTCTCAATTTGAAGTTACCGGCGCAGAAACATTTGCCGCAACGCTTGCTGACACTCAAATTGCAAACGGACACAACGTCTTTATTATTTCCGACAATTTTTATACGAAAACTAATGCTACGGTTATATCGCATCCTATTGGGAAGCGAGACCTGACTCAGAGACGGAAAAATATTATTTTCATAAAGAATTTTATCAAAGAAAAAAATATTGATGTCGTGCATGCTCATTCTCGTGCCGCAAGTTGGGTTTCATATTTTGCTACGCGGTCGGGAATCGTGCCTCTTGTTTCTTCGATTCACGGAAGGCAGCATCTCCATTTTTCCTCAAAAATGTTCTCGGTGTATGGAGAAAAGAGGATTGCGGTAAGTAAATCAATCTATACTCATCTTAATCACGATCTCAAATATCCGCTGGATACGCTTGCACTTATTTATAATGGAATTGATTTGAGACAGTGGAGCTTCAACAATAAAGTTTCTTCCCGGCAATCAAAAAAAGTAATTTCATACGTTGGTCGATTATCGGGAATGAAAGGTGATGCATTGTTGCGCTTGATAGAAGAAGTTTTTCCTAAAGTTTATGAACAAAACAATAACATTGAATTTCATATTGTTGGAGGAATGAACGAAAAGCAGAAAATTCTTCCCGCAATTGAAAAAATTAATGCTGCAGTGGGTGTGGAATTTATTATTGCGAAAGGTTTCACTGCCAATGTAGAGCAAATATATCACTCATCGAATGTTATTATTGGTTCCGGAAGAGTAGCGATTGAGGCACTTGCTTGTGGCAGCATTGTTGCTGCAATCGGAGAGTCACGGTACGTTGGTGTGATTTCAGAAAAGACCACCGATGAAGCAATGAACACAAACTTCGGTGATGGTGGTAAACTTTCACCGTTCGATGCAAATAAATTTGTCAAGGATATTATTTTTGCTCTGCATCATCCCGAACAATTTGACAGATCCTGGGGAAGGAGATTTATTGAAAAAAAATATGATATTAAAAAAATATCTCTTCAGATAAATCATGTGTATGCCGAAGCGCGAGCCGTAAAAAAAGGAATCAATGAGATACCGATACTAATGTATCATCGAATCACTGATGGCAAGCCTGCTGGTACAAAACATGGAATTTATGTCCCTCGCGATGAATTTGAACGTCAACTGGAATTCTTGAAACGCCGGGGATTTACCGCTATAAATTTCTTTGATATCCGCGCAATCATCGAAGGGAAAAAAAATATACCGGATAAACCGGTGATGATTACGTTTGATGACGGCTATGAAGATAATTATGTGATGGCGTTTCCATTATTAAAAAAATATGGGATGACTGCAACGATCTTTCTGATCGGGAATCCTGCGATCCGATCAAATATATGGGATGAAAAAACCGGCGAACCCGCGTCGTCGTTATTGAATGATCGGCAGATACAAGAGATGATTGAAGGGGGAATTGAGTTCGGTTCGCACACCATGAATCATAAAAAACTTACTCTTTGTTCAACCGAAGAAGCAGAAGTTGAAATCACCGAATCAAAAAAAATGTTAGAACAAAGACTCCAGACAGAAATTATTTCGTTCGGATATCCTTATGGACAGTTGAACGAACAGATAAAACAACAAGTTATTGCAGCAGGTTATACATTCGGGATCGCCACCGATTCAGGACGCAGAAATATCTGGGCTGATCTGTTTAAGATCCGCCGTATGATGATCTTTCCACACGCTTCGCTCTTTTCATTTTGGAAAAAAACTTCGGGAAGGTATCATTGGTACAAAAATGTTTATTGATTCCCATTGCCATCTCTTCTATGACGATTTTAAGAACGATATAGCCGATGTGATTGCCCGAGCAAATGATGTTGGCGTAAAATATTTTGTTGTTCCCGCAA
The DNA here is from genome assembly GCA_031420755.1 of Bacteroidota bacterium. Taxonomy (GTDB): domain Bacteria; phylum Bacteroidota; class Ignavibacteria; order UBA10030; family UBA8401; genus UBA8401. The sequence continues at coordinate 11,126 of JANONI010000177.1, forward strand.
CGAACCACGAAACAGCGCTGCAAGCGATTGCATTGGCAGAACAGTATCCTTCAATTTTTGTTTCAGTCGGTTTTCATCCGCTTGATCTGAAAGAGTTTTCAACTGAACGATTAGCGTTGATCGAAGAAATGGTTTCGCATCCCAAAGTAATCGCTATTGGTGAGATTGGGTTAGATTATTTTTATGACACATCGCCGCGAGAATTCCAGAAAGAGATTTTTTCACTTCAAATTGAACTTGCTATTCGAAAGAACCTGCCGATTATCGTGCATACAAGAGACTCAGTTCAGGATGCGGTAGATATTGTCGTACATTTTGCAAAGAACAATCCTGAGTGGAGAATTGAAGGAAAACCCCAAGGGGGTAACCGTGGTGTCTTTCACTGTTTTACCGGTGATGCCGCACAATCAAAAATTTTATTCGACAATAATTTCCTTATTTCGTTTCCCGGTCCGGTCACGTTTAAAAAATCAACAATGCCCGATCTGCTGCAAGAAATTGGAGTTGAAAATGTTATGGTGGAAACTGATTCACCATACTTAGCTCCGGTTCCTTTCCGCGGAAAACGGAATGAGCCGAGTTATATTCCATTGATTGCGCAAAAGATCGCAGAGACGTTGAATATTTCAATCGACGAGGTCGCACGGATTACGACAGCGAATGCAAAAAAACTTTTTAATCTTCCGATATAGTACATTGCCACGAAAGCACTAAAACACGAATCTTTATTTTTTTTTGATATAATTTTTGTGCTTTAGTGTTTTTGTGGCAAATCTTTCATTTTTATATAACATCACTTAATAGGTATGGTTAGAAAAATATTTTTGGCGATTTCACTTATAACACTTATCCAAGCACAGGATTCGAGCATTTCAATTAGAATTCTTCAGGATAAAAGACCAGAACATTCAGAACAATTATTTTCATTCCTCACATCGGAAAACGAACGAGAACGGGAATTATCGTTACTCGCAATTGCGAATATTCAAGATACCGGAGCGGTTGATGTTGTTGCTCCGTTATTGAATGATGAATCTTCAAAAGTTCGGTCAATGGCTGCATTTGCAATCGGAATGATCGGTAAACCGCGCGGAGCAACAATTCTCTTTAGACGATTAGCGGTGGAGCGTGAAGAGAAGTGTGTTGGAGAATTATTTAATGCGATTGGAATGTGCGGCACAGTAGATGACTTGAAAAAGATTGTTTCTCAAACGGAACACTATCAATCCAACTGGAAACCATATGTTGCACAGGCAATCTTTCGTTTTGCAAACCGGAAAATAAAAGATGCCAGAGCAACAAAATATGCCGCCGCACTGTTGGATGATAAACCAAGCAGCATCAATGCAACGTATGCGCTGATGCGTATCAACGATACCACAGTGATAAGAAATAATCGTGAACGATTGATTGAACATACGACCAATAGTTCACCATTAATTCGAATGTGGACTGCCTCAATGCTTGGCGCGTTGAATGATGAAGAAACAATATCAAGATTGTTGTCCATTGCTGTTACAGATAAAGATTGGCGTGTGCGGGTAAACGCAATCAGATCGTTGAGAACAAAAAAAGAATACAAAAATGAAATACTGAAATTGACTGCGGACAAGAATGAACATGTTGCTCTCGCTGCCGTGGCTTCGTTTGGTGAAATGATCGGGAATGATGAACAATTTGAAGACAGTACGAATGTTATTCAAATTCTTCAATCGAACAAACATTCAAAATCTGTTAAGGAAGAGATTCGAAAGATTATTGCCAAAAAAATGGGAGAGCATGCCATTCCAATTATTGGAAGTTGGAAATCTAATCTGCCGTATATTTCCGCGCAGAGAATTCGCGCGTATGGAGAGACCCGTTCAGAAAAAGCGATACCGATGATCAAAGAAGCAATTATGCAATCAAAACATTCGCTTGTTACCATTGCCGGACTTGAATCGTATCAATCAATCGCCGTTCGATTAAATGAAACGGTAAAAAAAGATTTTCTGAAAACTGTGGTTCTTCAATTTGGCAAGAACGATGCAGGTTTATCTTATTCCGCAGCAATAGCATTTCAGGATACATCGTTCAGCAAAGAAATACGAAAGATTTATCTCTCAGCATTGTATTCTGCGTATCAAAAAATGAACGCTTCAACTGATCTTGAACCAATGGTAGAATTGCTGAATGTCTTTGCAGAGATTGGTGATTCTTCCGCTCTCCCCATGATTGAATCGGGATTGGCGGAACAAGACAAGGTAATTCGAACAGCGGCAGAGAAAGCACACAAAGCGATTACCGGAGAAGATTCACCGATTCGTTTTATTAAAAATCCTGATGAATATAAACCGTTCTATAAACAAGAAGATTTGACATTGCTAAACAAATACAAAGGTGCAGAGATATTTACATCAAAAGGAAAGATTAGAATTATATTTGAAAAAGAAGCCGCACCGTTCACAGTCTTAAATTTTATTCTTCTTGCAGAAAAGAAATTCTACGACGGACTTTCGTTTCATCGCGTAGTGAGCAATTTTGTCATTCAAGGGGGAGATCCGTTGGGGAATGGAAGCGGCGGACCAAATTACTCAATCCGTTCCGAAGTTCATCCCAACACAAAATATAAAACGGGAGCTGTTGGAATGGCGAGTGCGGGAAAAGATACCGAGGGCTCGCAATGGTTCATTACCCATTGTTCCACGCCGCTTTTGGATTACCGATATTCAATTTTTGGATATACAAAAGATGCAGCAATTGTTGATAAGATTATGGTAGGAGATACGATTGAGAAGGTGGTGTTAATTTACTAAAAAAAAAGCGACCAATGGTTTCCTTTTAGTTTTACAGAGCCTTGTCAAGGTTTCAAACCTTGACAAGGCTAGAATCTTTTTTCTCATTACAAAGCTCTGCTTTGTAATGTTAGCTTCGCGAAACTCTATTTCCATTCTTACCAAAGTACTTGTCCGCCTCTGGTGGAGAATTTCATACTGTATGTTCCCAACGGTAAGCCGTATCTTTTTTTCAAATTTATCAACAAAAAATTTCATGACGAGCAGAAGTTATCGTTTGCAAAATGTATTGCAATTCTACCGTATAAGCAATTGGTTTGATTTATCTTGATATATAAAAATAGCCCCGCGATTTATCGCGGGGTGAAAAGTCGCTGGTAATTATTTGGACTTTAGTCCAACCACTCTCATGGTTAAAGCCCGAATGTTATCTCTGCATCAGTTCTACGACCTATCCCAAGGGGATGGAGACTGTGTCAAAACTATTTGTATCGCCGAACTCCGTTCGGCGATGTTACTATTTTCATTATTTTTACAATTTAAAGTGCCGACCAGCCTATGGCTCGTAGAGAGATCGGCAATACACTTTTGACACAGTCTTGATGGCTTTGCCAAAGATCGTGGCTATAAATATACTAAACAAAAAAAAGGCGACTTAATGGTCGCCTTTTAGTTTTACGTAACCTTGTCAAGGTTTGAAACCTTGACAAGGTTATGATCTCTTTTACTTAAAACTCTCTACCGCGCTTTTTACCAAATTATGAAGTTCAATTACGTTGCTCATTTTTGTCATTTTAAAAACCTGTGCAACTTTTTCGGTTGCCGCTGCAATTTTTAAGTCACCGCCAGCATTGCGCATTGTCGTTACTGCGGCAATAAGCATACCAAGTCCGGAACTGTTCATCAGCGTAACGCCGCCAAGATCAACTACGATGTTCTTTTTCTTCGCGTCGAGCAATTTGTGCAGCGCGCTGTTCAGTTCCGATGCTTCAGGACCGCCGAGCATACTGCCATCCATCTTTACGACGGTAACGTTGTTCAATTCTTTTGTCGAGAACTTCATACGATTCTCACTATAAATAAATGTTTGGTCAGGCTGAGCAAAGCGCCGTTTACAAAAATAATTTCATTCATCCTTCGATGCGTCTCGTAAAAAACACTCGACTTACTCAGGATGACTATGCCGAGCGGCACTGTGTCGAAGCCTTAATAACTATTTGGTTATCTTCTTTTTTGCTTGGCGTTGTGAAAAATCAAGAACTAATGCGCTTGCAACATAGATTGATGAATACGTTCCAAGGATCGTTCCGATGAAGAAGGTGAATGCAAATCCGCGATTCACTTCACCGCCGAAAATAACAAGAACCAGCAGGACAAGGAAAACTGTTCCGTTCGTAATGATTGTTCGGCTTAATGTTTCATTCACCGAACGGTTCATAATTGTCGAAAGGTCTTCCGATTTATGGATCTTCAGATTCTCGCGGATACGGTCGAACACAACTACGGTATCGTTGATCGAGAAACCGACAATTGTCAGGAACGCTGCCATAATATTTTGATCAATTTCCAAATTTAGGTATGGCGAAAGTCCATTCAACAAAACAATAACTCCGAATGTAGCAATCACGTCGTGAAACAACGCTACGACACCAGCGAGACCATAGATGAAATGGAAACGAAACCCGATGTAGATCATAATGATGAACATCGCAGAGAAAATTGCATAGACGGCATTTGTTCTCAACTCAGCACCGATCTTCGGTCCGATCTTATCTTCTTTCAGAACTTGGAACGGGTTATTTGGGAATTGCGCAGTTAATTTCTGACGAATAACATCAAGGGTTGTCGTTCCTTGGCTTTGTTCCGGTGTGCGGATCAAAATATCGTTCGGTGATCCGAATGATTTGATCTCGCTGCTGGCGTACCCTGCACTCTGAACAGCATCGCGAATTTCGGAAATTGCCGGCGGAATCTCGAAACGGACAAGAACTTCTGTTCCGCCAAGAAAATCGACTCCAAATGAAATACCTCGGATGAATGCTCCGATAATGCCGGCAATAATTACAACACCGGAAACCGAATACCAGATTTTTCTGGTACCCATAAAATTAATTTTTGTTCCTTGTAAAATTCTCATTCGTTAATTGCTCCTAGTTCTTATCCAAAATTGATTTCAGTGGTTCCGCGATCGGTCATAATATCGAATACGACGCGTGTAATTACGATTGCCGTGAACAGGTTTGCTGTAACACCCATCATCAGTGTCAGCGCAAAACCTTGGATCGGTCCGGTGCCGAATTGATACAGAACGATAGCGCTGAAGAGTGTTGTAATGTTCGCATCAAAAATTGCGCTGAATGCTTTAGTATATCCTGCATCGATCGCCGCTCGTAGTGTTTTATGAGTGGCAAGTTCTTCGCGGATACGTTCAAAAACAAGAACGTTTGCGTCAACAGCCATACCAATTGTTAAAACGATACCAGCTATACCGGGAAGCGTTAACGTGCCGCCAAATGCTGCAAGGATAGAAAAAATAAAAAGAATGTTAATAAACAAACCGATAGTTGCAATCGCACCGCTCGTTCGATAATAGACGACCATGAATCCAACAATTAAAGTTAACGCCATCAAGAAGGAGTTTGTGCCCGCCAAAATTGAATCTTCACCAAGCGACGGTCCAATACTGCGTTGCTCCATAATTTCAACAGGAGCGGGGAGAGCACCGGCTTTCAAAATAATCTCAAGCAGTCGTGCCTCTTCCATGTTTTCCATACCTTCAATTTGTGAACGACCGCCGGTGATCTTACCGCGGATATTTGGTGCGGAGAAGACTGCATCATCAAGCACGATTGCCATTCGTTTGTCAATATTTGCTCCGGTGATACGAGCCCATTCGCGAGATCCTTCGTTGTTCATTTCCATCGTCACAATTGGTTGATTGAAATCGGCATCTATTGTTGCTTGTGCGTTCACAACAACCCCGCCGGTCAATTCAGGATTTTTTTTCAAACCGAACAAACTGAAATATTTAACACCCTCGCTAACGAAAAGATGCTTTGAAGAGAAGTAGAATGCCATATCGGACGGCAATAATTTCTGAACATCAGGACGCGCAAGGATTTTCACAACTTTATCTTTATCATTTTCTGAAACATACGCCTCACCGTTTCCTTGTTGATTCGGACGGGCAAGAAACAAGAACGGATGTTCTTTTGCAACTTGTTCAGGAGTTTTTTGCGCGTTCGACATCGCAGTCGATCCGGTATCGGATTTATTTGTTAGCGCAGACAATGTATTTCCGGTTGCGGTAATTTTTTTCGCAGAATCTTTTGATTCGGTGGTGTCAGAATATCCTTTTCCAGCAAGAAATTTATCAATCGCTTCCATCGTTTTATAAATGATATCAGGATCTTTCATCAATTTGAATTCGAGAAGCGCAGTTCCCTGCAATAATTGACGAACTTCATCTTCTTTGGAAACGCCCGGAAGTTCTACTATGATTCTTCGTCCCCCTTGCTTTTGGATTGCCGGCTCCGAAACACCATATTGGTCAACGCGATTTCTGATGATTTCCATTGCGCGATCTACTGCTTTGTCTGTTTCATCCTGCAAACGATTCAGAATCTGTTCATTATCATCGCGAAGAGATCCATAATAGCGACTTAATCGAACTTGTTTTTCATCAAATGCACGTTGAAACAACGTTATGATGCTTTCGTTGCTGGTTTGTGCTTCGTGTGCAACATCTTTTATAATCTGTGAAAACTGATCATCTTTATTTTTAGCAATCTGTTCAAGCATCTTTAAGACGTTCACTTCCAATACCACACGCATCCCGCCTTGAAGATCTAATCCAATCTTGATCCGTTTTGCTTTCGCATTACGCATGGATACTTCGTTTTCGGCGACATATTTTATACTGTCTTCACCAATACGCTGAGACAAATTTTTGTCAAAATTGTATGACTGGTATGTAGGAAAGAGAAAATAGAGTGCTAAACCAAAGGTCGCCACAATTGCAAATAACTTACCACGATTTTTTTTCACAAATAAACCTCCGATGAAATTCAGGTGTTCTTAATATAATAGTAATTCAAGGACAAAATATAACGTAAAACGTCTGTAAAAACAATGAAAATCTATCTTGAACGCTAAAGTTCGTGCATTGTAAATGAAGTGATATTTTTCTATTTTGATTTGCCTTTTGCAACTTTTCTCAATAATTCCCGAACCATTGAACGGCAATCCACTTAACACTATTCAATGCGTCTTCGAAAAATTCTGCTCCTGTTGGGAGCATTTATATTATCTGCGGTTGTATTCTTTATCAACGCTGCTACGAAAAGCGTAGATCTTGATACTTCGTTTCTACAGCAGTTACGTACTGTTTGCATTCTTCTTTCTTTCCTTGCAATCTATTCCTTTATCGTCATTATAAAAGAAGAAAAACAGCGGGGTATCGTTCAAAGTATAGGATCGGTTGCATTGTTTGCCGGAATTTTTCTCGCATCGTATCTTATCAGTAGTCTCTTACCGTTGAATGGTTTTAAAACCAGAAATTTAACGCTTTTCCCGCAGGATTATCAAACGATTTTTTTTTCTTCAATTATCAGTTTTATTTCGGCTCTTTTTTCTATCGTCACATTGCTCTTTATAAAGGATTTGATTCTTTATAAAAGAAAAAAAACGTCGCTTCGAAATTTTCTTATTCTTGTCGGCAGTTTGCTTGCCGCCTCACTCTCGCAGTTAATGGGCAAGCCGTTGGAAGAAACGATCATCAGTAAAATTTTTACGGTCATCGCTATTCTAATGATCGTCGTCAATTCGTTTCGTTTAGCATGGATCGCATATCTGCCGAGACGCGAAAAGATTTATTCACTTCTTTATTCTCTACTTTCCTTTTTCGGATTTTTGGTTATTCTTATCATTATCTCTAGCGAAGAGGGAGGATGGACTGAAAAAGGAATTCATTATTATAGTTCAGCACTGTTCACGTTTCTTCAACTCACATCAACATTGGGTGCGGTCTATTTCGGAATGTCGTTCATCAGTACGCTGTTCCATCTTCCTACCGCTGAAGCGTTCGATAGAAAACAAACCGAGATCAGTTCGCTGCACAATCTCAGCCGCCTCATCACTCAAGTGTTCGACCTTAAAGACCTTGCGGAAACCGCTACGAAGATGACGACAGAAGTTATACAAGCCGCAAGCGTTTGGTTAGAGATCATACCATCAGATGGATCGATTCACAAGAGCGGTTTGATGTCGCATAGAAATATTAGTTTAGATGAGATTGAAACAATTCTTTCCGGTCGAAGACTCGACTCGTTGAGCGGTGAAAAATCGATCCGAACAATTATTTGTCAAACAAAAAAAGTTCTAATAATCGATGATGTAAGCGTAGATAAGCGGACAAAACATCTTCCCAAGATGAAAAAAGTCTGTTCGCTTCTCGTGGTTCCGTTGTTATCTCATCAAGATGTTATCGGAATTTTATACGCGGCCAAAGATATTGAATATGGTTTCGATCAAGATGATGTTGATATTCTCTCAGGTTTTGCGGACCAGGTTGCTATCGCAATTGAGAATGCACGGTTGATAGAAAAATCGTTTGAAAAAGAACGATTGCAGCGTGAGTTGATGCTTGCACAGGAAATGCAAAAACGATTATTACCGCAGCAGCTTCCGAAATTTCGTACAGTTGATATGAAAGCAGTATCATCTCCTGCACTTGAGGTTGGCGGTGATTATTATGATTTGGTTCAGATCAACGATGATCTTGTTGGAATTGTAATCGGCGATGTTTCGGGAAAAGGTGTTGGTGCCGCATTCTATATGGCTGAGGTAAAAGGAATTTTTCAATCGCTTGCAAAAATATTCAGTTCACCGCGCGAATTTATGATTAAAGCAAATGAAGCACTGGTATCAAGTATTGACAAAGGATCATTTATTAGTTTAATTTATTCAACGATCAATATTCGTACCGGAGAGTTGATTATTGCCCGCGCAGGACATTGCCCAATCCTGTATATCTCCGCATCGAAACAGGAATATTTAAAACCGAACGGCTTAGGGCTTGGATTAAAATCCGGAAAACTATTTGAAGAAAATATTGAAGAGAAAAAAATCAGGATGAACAGTGGCGATGTCTGCGTATTTTATACGGACGGTGTCACTGAATCCCGGTCGCCATCCGGTGAAGAATTTGGCTACGAGCGGTTAATGGATGTTGTGAGTGGACATAAAGAAAAGACTTCCGAAGAGATCAAAGAAGCGATTATTCAAACCGTATGGAATTATACTGACGCAAAAGGATATCATGATGATCTTACAATCTTTGTTGTGAAGTGGCTGTAATGAATGATCTTGATATGCATATTAAAATTTTCAAAGAACAGAAACTATGTTGATGATAAACCGTTTATCCTTTTAGGAGCACGTATGAGTGATTTTAGAGTACATATTCGAGAACGAGCCAACAATATACATGTGTTGGAGTTGAAGGGATATTTAGATGCCCACACGACTCCGACTCTCGAAGAAGCATTCCAAAAAATGTTGAACGAAAAGAAATTTCGAATCATCGTTAATTGCAAAGAGCTGTCGTACATCTCAAGCGCGGGGCTTGGAGTGTTTATGGCGTTCATTGAAGATGTACGGGCAGCCAGCGGCGATATTAAACTTTCCGATATGTCGCCAAAAGTATTTAATATCTTTGACTTGCTTGGTTTTCCGATGTTGTACGATATTGTAAAACTTGAAGACGATGCCGCAAATAAATTTGATGCACAATAAAACGATTGTTTGATTCCTAATCGAATGGCAAATCAACAACCATATAAATCAACGCTGACAATTCCGAGCCAAACGGAGCGGCTGAATGATGTACGTGAATTCGTATCTGCACTGGCACGGACGCATGGATTTGTTGAAGATGATATCAACAAGATCACCATTGCCGTTGATGAAGCATGCACGAACATCATCAAATACGGATATGCTTACGCACCGGACCAAAGTATAGATGTAGATATCATTCGCAATGGAAATGATTTTGAAATAATTATTTCCGATAATGGAAAACAGTTTGATGCGAACGCGATACAATCTCCCGATATGAAAGATTATTTTGCTCATTATCGCCGCGGCGGTCTGGGCGTGTATTTAATGAAACGCATTATGGATACAGTTGAATTTAATCTCCATAGCGATAAAAATGTGCTGCGAATGATGAAAACCCTCCACTAATTATTGTGACAATCAAATCCCGAACATCACGTTCCGAAAATGAACTTGCTGCTCTCTTCGAGTTCAGTCAGGTTGTAAATTCCTCTCTCGATCTTTCATTCATTCTTGATACAATGCTTCTTACGCTAATGGGGAAACTATTGGCAACGAAAGGAATTGTATTGCTGCGAAAGAAAAACAAAACATTTTTTGCTGCAAATGGAAAAGGAATCCCCAAACATTTTTTGAATCAGGAACTTACACTGCCGAGAGTTGGAAAAAAGATTATTCGTGTTGACAAAGAATTCTCCGAACCATTGTTCTCGCTTGGCATCAACAGATTGTTTCCGATCATTTCTCAGGAACAGGTGATCGGTTTTTTTGGTGTAACAGAACATCCACTGCGGACGATTACCAAAGAGCGGAATAGATTCGTTGAAACGTTGATCAGTATTTCGGCAACAGCGATTGAAAAAGGATTGTCGTTTGGTGAAATAAAAAAGATCAACCGTTCGCTTGATGAAAAGATTCACCAGCTTAAAACGTTGTTCGAACTTGCAAAAGAATTCGGCGGCATTCTAAATCCCGAAACAGTTGTAAAATTGTTCTCTCTTACATTAATGGGACAAGTCGGCACGAACAGATATGCGCTTTGTTTGAAAGAAGGGAAGAGCGTCTATTCAAAAATTTCAGGAGAATATCTTGAGACTGATAAACAATCGATGTTCAAACTTGTTGGTACACCGTTACTGGTATCCGAAATTTCAGGAATGAAACGGTACAAAACTCTTTATGAACATCTGTTGAAAGAAAAGATCGCCGCATTGGTGCCGCTGCAAATGCAAAACGAAGTGAAAGGTGTTCTTTGTCTCGGCGATAAACTGCGAGGAAGCGGATATTCACAAAGCGATCTTGAGTTCATATTCTCTCTCGCAAATCTTGCATTCGTATCTCTTGAAAATGCAAGACTGTTTAATGAAGAACTTGAAAAGAAAAAAATGGAGAACGAATTACTGATTGCCCGTGAAATTCAGCAACGATTGCTGCCGCGTATATTGCCGACGATTGAAGGATTTGAAATAGCCGCGGTGAATATTTCATCGAAACAAGTAGGCGGCGATTATTACGATGTGATACCAACCGATACTGGAAAGTTTATAATCACCATTGCCGATGTCTCAGGGAAAGGTACGCCCGCATCGTTGTTGATGGCAAATGTTCAAGCGACTGTTCACGCGTTGGTTCCGTTTCAGTTGCCACTTTCCGTTGCAACGGCACGGATCAATGACCTCATCTATCGAAATACAAGTTCCGATAAGTTCATCACTTTTTTTTGGGGATCGTTGGATTTTCAAACTAAAAAATTCCACTATGTCAACGCAGGACATAATCCGCCGTTTGTGTTGCGTCGAGATGGAACAATTGAGCGGTTGAACGACGGAGGATTGATACTTGGAATCATGAAAACAGTGATGCCGTATCAAGAAGGAAGTGTTCAACTCCACTCAGGGGACAGCGTGATACTTTTCACTGACGGTGTTAGCGAAGCGATGGATACGAACGGAAATGATTATACTGAAGAGCGGCTGGAAACTTTTGTAAAAACATTGAGTGAAAAATCTGCTCCTGCAATGTTGGCGGAAATAAAAAATGAAATTCAACGGTACAGTTCCGGTGCGGCGCAATCCGATGATATTACGCTGATCGTTTTCAAAGCAACATAATTCAGTCAACAATCATCGCTTTTGATTTCTGCGCAGTCTTTTCGTATTTTTCACCCATGCAAAATCACATCGAATATTTTTTCTTCCGTGTTCTCTATTTTATTGTTCGATTATTTAGTTTTCGAAATGTGCAGCGATTTGGCAGCGGATTTGGAGCATTCTTTTTTTCAGTGATCGGTTTACGAAAGAAGTTGGTATTGGATAATCTTCGCCATGCGTTCCCCGAAAAGAGCGAAGAAGATATTCTTATGATTGCAAAAGCATCGTTCCGAAATCTTTTTACCGCATATTTTGAAATTCTGTATTTGGATAAGCTTACTGCTGAACAAATACAGCGTTATATATTCTTTCCTGAAAGTGAAAAGTTCAAATCGTATCTTAAATACGGAAAAGGATTGATCGTGTTAACCGGACATTATGGAAACTGGGAATTATGCGCGCTTGCAACAGCCGTTCTTGCTCCAGAAAAATATACACTTGTTGTGCAAAAACAGCGCAATCCGTTTATCAATAATTTTATGTTGTCAATGAGATCGCGATTTGGAAGTACACTGGTGGTAATGGAACGAGCACTGCGTGAATCCCTGCGAGCACTCTCTAATAATGAAATCGTGGCGTTAATTGCTGATCAAAGCGGACCGGAAAGTGGAGTTTATGTAAATTTTTTTGGCCGTCCTGCCTCAACACATCAAGGTCCAGCAATCTTTCAATTACGCAGCGGCGCACCAATGGTAATGGGCATCTTAATTCGTGAAGGACTTGAAAAATTTAGGATTGAATTGGAGGAGATTGAGACAACGAATCTTTCGGGTACGGATGAAGAAAAAATTGCCGAACTTACACAACGGCATGTGAGCGTATTGGAAAAATATATTCGTCTTCATCCCGAACATTGGTTATGGATGCACAAACGATGGAAACATACGGAAACATATCTGAAACGGAAACAGGAAGGTTCCGTTTCATGAAGATTCCCACGCACATTCTTGTCTTTCAAACCGCGTTTCTCGGCGATGTTATTCTCACGCTGCCGATGATCCAACTCCTTCATAAAAAATTTCCGCTCGCAGCGATTGATGTTGTAACAACTCCTATCGCATCGGAACTTCTTGCAAACCATCCGGCGATCTCTACTATTATTCGGTATGATAAACGGAAAAGTCAAAAAGGAATTGCCGGAATATTATCATTATCAAAACAACTTCGGCTTCAGCAGTACGATCTTGCCGTTGTTCCACACCGTTCATTTCGCACATCGGTAGTTATAGCATTAAGCGGCATCAAAGAGAGAATAGGATTTTCGACTGCATCGGGATCAATGTTCTACAATCATATTGTGGAATATGAAAAATTGAACCACGAGATTGATCGCAATCTTTCGTTGGTTGCTCCGCTAAATATTATTGCTGTGCGAAAAGAACTTCCATCGTTATATCCATCTGCTGCAGACATCGCCGTAATCGATAAATTTTTATTTGAAAGGGAAATTCTTGATCATAATTCGATGATTGCAATTGCTCCCGGTTCAGTATGGAAAACAAAACGCTGGCTCATTGAACGATTTTCTGAACTTTCGCTATTGCTTGCAAATTCAGGATTTGAGATTCTGATTATCGGTGGGAAAGATGACGCTGCATTAGGGAAGTCTATTATTGAAACTGCGAAGCACAAAAAAATTCATGATGCTACCGGAAAACTGTCCCTCTTGCAATCAGCAGAAGTAATTCGCCGATGTAAAACGCTGGTTACCAATGACAGCGCACCGCTCCATATTGGGGTTGCAATGAGAACACCTGTTGTAGCGATCTTTGGAGCAACCGTCCCGGAATTCGGATTTGCACCGTATGGTACGAACGACATCGTTGTTGAGACAAAAAATTTATCGTGCCGTCCGTGCGCAATTCATGGCGGAAACGAATGTCCGATTGGAACGTTTGTGTGTATGAAAAATATTGAAGCGAACGTTGTTGCAGAGAAGGTAAAGAGTATTATCAACATGTAGTTTTTTTGATAAAACTCTTCACCCTAAAATTCTGATGAGTTTCCAGTATCTAATGTATCTGAACTGACATGCACGTCGCAGCGTGGGGGAAGATATTTTGAGTTAAATATTTCCGTTATTTTCACGGGACAAAATTCTGTTACCAGTTTCTTTGTTTCTGCGCAGATCGTATCCCGTTCAACACCATTCGGAACTTTAAAGTACGCCTGCGTTACCGGAATAGTTTTATCTTCGTAAACATATTTCATAAACCGGCCGAACAACGGTGCGGCAGCTCTTCCGCCTTGTCCATCGGCAGAATTGAAATTAACCGCCTGATCGTCAAAACCTACCCAGATACCTGCTACAAGCTGCGGTGTGTATCCAACGAACCATGCGTCTGCATAATCCTGCGTTGTTCCGGTTTTGCCGGCTGCGGGATAATGGAAATAATTTCTGATTCTCGCTCCGGAACCTATGTTCACAACATCCTGCATCATATCGGTCATAATGTATGCAGTTTCTTTGCTCAGTACTTCTTTCTTTTCCGGAAGATTATCTTCAACAACATTTCCATCTTTATCTTCTATTCGTAAAATTGAATTTGGTTCTACATGAACACCTTCGTTTGCGAACACTCCAAATGCCGATGTCATTTCAAGCGGTGTAACCAGGGCAGTACCAAGTGCAATTGAATAATACGGAGGGATCGGAGATTTTATTCCCATTCGTTTGGCGTATGTTACAACTTGATCTCTCGTGACAATATCCATAATGACACGAATGGTTACTAAGTTAAGTGAATTTGTCAGCGCATTTCGCAGCGTCGATTTTCCGCCAACATCGCCTTCAAAGTTTCTCGGACGCCATTCTGTTCCATCTTCCATCATCACAGTAATCGGTTGATTGAGCAATTCGTACGAAGGGGGATAACCATTATCGATAGCTACGGTGTACACGAACGGTTTAAATGCTGAGCCGGGCTGTCGGCGGATTTGTGTAACATGATTTAAGCCGTAACGAAATGAACGAAAGTTTCTTCCGCCAACCATTGCGCGAATTCCGCCAGTCTTTGGATCAATCGCAACAAAGCCGACCTCAATTGACTGCCACACTTTTTTTATGGAATCGATGAATGCCGGATTATTCTTTAAATATGTTGCAACACTATCCTTGTTTTCGCTTCTGCGATATTCCGTTGATTGCCGTGCTGCGCGATCTACTATTTTTTCTAATACGACCGGTTTCTTATTCCAATCCCAAATAAGGTTGAACTGCTGTTGTTTCTCTGCAAGATGTTCTTCAACTGCGCGATTCGCATATTTCTGCATTCGGCTGTCGAGCGTAGTATAGACTGATAATCCATCTTTATAAATATTGAAACCATACTTATCAGCTTTATCACGCATCTGCTGGCGAATGTATTCCACAAAGTGCGATGCAATACCGAGCGGTCCTTCAACTTCATTGGTAGAGAAAGACAATGGTTCCGCTTTTATATTGTCCGCTTGAACTTGAGAAAGGCGTCCTTCGTTCACCATTAATGCCAGCACAAGATCGCGGCGCAAACGGGCACGCTCAGGATGACGAATAGGATCATAATAATTCGGTCCATTCAAAATTGCGATGAGCATTGCGCTTTCACCAACGGTAAGTTCCTCAACTTTTTTATCGTAGAATACTGCTGATGCGGCGGAAATTCCGTACGCACCGCGTCCGAAAAAGATCGTATTCAAATACATTTCAAGAATCTCTTTTTTTGTGAAATTCTTTTCAATCTGAACCGATGTAATAAATTCTCGTAATTTTCTTGTCGCTTTATCGAATGTGGTTTCGTTCAAATTTTGTAAACCATACAGATTGCGGGCAAGTTGTTGTGTGATAGTGCTTGCACCTTCTTTCAATCGAAGATAGAGAAGGTTCTTGAACATTGCTCGGATGAATCTCCACGGCGTAACTCCCCAGTGGTCATAGAAATTTTTATCCTCAATGGAAATTAGTGCATCTATCACGCTTTGTGGAATCTGATTGTATCCTACATACGAACGATTCTTGGTAAGGAAAAATGTTCCCAATACTTCGCCGTCAATGGAATATACTTTCGTAGCAAGTTCCGGTCTCGGATTTTCCAGCTCTTCGAGCGAAGGAAGCCCGGACACGATATACTTGCCGTACACAACCATAAGCAGAAGGAACAGAATAACTATTCCAAAAAAATAGAAACGGAATTTATGAAAAAACCCTTTTCCTTTTTTTAATAATTCTGTACGATACGCAGGATCGCTGAAGTATTTTTTCATTTGTTCCGAACTGTATTTTAGTCTTTTCTTTTCTGCCATAATGTTAGAGAGAAAATTCTCAGATTAATTTCATTTTCAAAAAATATTATTATCTGATAGTACGCACAAGTTCAGAAAAAACATTGAGGCAAGGGTTGCACGGTAAAAACGCGCCTGCCTGCTGGCAGGCAGTGATTTTCACAAATTATATCCGTGTTGTTCCGTTCTATTCCGTGTCATCCGCGGTTAAATAACCATTGTGCGTACCATCAGTTATTACTATGCCCCGATCTATTTCCATGTTTTCAGTTCTAAGGTTGTGCCGTTAAATTCAGCGTACGTGTTATAGGTTATCCAATCACCAAGATTAATGTACAGTGCATTACCGAAGAAATGTTCAAGCGGTTTGTGCAGGTGACCCATTACGACAAAGTCAATTCCTTCGCGAAATTTTTCTTCCGCAAATTTTATCATTCCGTCAGTTTCCCCAAAATCCTTATTTCCGGTGTACGCACGGCTGGTTTTAGAAGATCGTTTTGCAATTGGAGCCGTCCAATCCGGATGAAACAGTGAATACAAAAAAATACTGATTGGGCTGCGAAGAATTTTCTTGAGGATTAAATATCCGGTGTCATTCAATGCCAGACCGTCACCATGATGCAGATAGAATTTTTTTCCTCGAAGTTCTATTTGAAAAGGATTTTTATATACCGGAATACCAAGATCGTTCGGAAAAAAATCCTTCAGCCAAAAATCGTGATTGCCGGCAACGTAATGAACTTTTATTCCATGCTCAACAAGCGACGATAATTTTGAAAGGATATTATGATGCCCTCGTGGAACGACGTTTGAGTATTCGAACCAATAATCGAACAGATCGCCCATGATGAAAAGCTGTTCGCCGTGGTTTTCTACGTGGGAAAGAAATGAAAGAACTCGTCGTTCTTTTTCTTTTTCACGCTGCGCATCGTGCAGCCCAAAATGTACATCGGAAAAGAAGAAAATATTTTTCATGGAGTAACTTCAATGGTAACATCAATCGGCTGAGAAAAGCGATTACACCAACCATCTTTATCGGAACAGTAGAAATAGTTCAGCGTTCCCTTCAGTTTCTGTTTTCCCGCTTTAGTACCAGTTTTTGCTTTAAACGAAAATTCTACCGGCGTAACCACGTCAAGGTAATCCTTCTCGTTCTTTTGGAACCGCACGTTGCCAACAACCTCGAAAACTGAATTTTTTTCTAATTTCAGTTCAAACAGAGGATTCGTATTTACATGAATCCCGATCACCGGTTGGAACAGAAAGGCAATCTCACCCGATTTTACAATAGAAATTTTTTCGGGCTGTTGTATTTCCAGCTTAATATGTTTGTTGTCGGTTAGTGTTAGTTTCTCTCCTGTTGGCGAAAGAAATAACGCAAGGAATACCGTTACAATTGTTTTCATTGTTTCACCTAAAAATTATCGTGCAGATTCTTTATCGTTTACTCGTTCTAATAAAATAAGACCAGCAATAAAGAAGATTCCGATTGTTAAGACAGAAATACGCTGGTCACCTGTAATATACGAAATCAGCCCGAACAAAAAAGTACCAACAACTGCCGAAGCTTTTCCGCACAAACCGTCATAAAATCCAAAAAATTCTGCTTCCCGCTCTTTGGGTGTTAATTGTGCCATCAAACTTCTGCTTGCTGCTTGCGATGCGCCCATGGAACTTCCGGCGATTGCACCGATGACATAAAACATTTCTTTTGTAACGACAAAATATGCGCCAGCCACAATTGCGATCCACAGAATGAGATTGATCGCTATGGTTCGTTTCGCACCGATTTTATCCGTGATGATACCAAAAAATAATGAGCCTACAATTCCGGATGCTTGAACAACAGCAAAGAGAACAATCACTTCCTGTAAAGAAAAATGAAGTGTCTGTGTTGCGAAGATTGATGCAAATGAAATAATCGTGAGAATTCCGTCATTGTAGATAAAATAAGCGAGAAGAAATCGCGATACATTCTTGTAGTTCTTAAGATGATGGATCGTATCCTGTACGCGTTGGATTCCCGCTTTCACATACGATACTTTATATTCAAACTTTGTTTTATGATCGCGCAAAAAAAAGAACAGCGGAGCGGAGAACAGCAGAAAGATTCCTGCCGCGACCACAAAACTTAATTTTACATTAGAAAGATTTTCAACAGCAAAGCCACCGGCATACAACGGCATTGCAATGAACAACGTAACGAGTGATCCGACATAACCCATTGCAAATCCGTAACCAGAAACCCTGCCGTAACTTTTTTTTGTGGTCAGTCCCGGTAGAAATGAATCGTAAAAAACGAGACCCCCTTCAAAACCGATATTGGCAAGGATAAAAATAATCATTCCAATTGCAATCATTCCTGCATCAACAAAGTAGAGAAGTGCAGTGGAGATGATACTGACAAGCGTGAAACCAAAAAGGAATCTTTTTCTGCGTGAGGAAAAATCTGCGGCGGCACCAAGCACCGGTGCAATTATTGCGGTAAGAAGCATTGAGGTACTAACAGCGATTCCCCATAAAAAATCTCCGCGTCCGCTGCCGCCGGCAACAATTTCTTTGAAGTAGAGAGAATATCCTACCGCTACAATCATTACCGAGAATGATGTGTTGGCAAAATCAAACAACGTCCAAACAAAAATTTGAGAACGGTTTGAGCCGGATGGATTTGGTGTGATGACCAATTTACGAGTGAGATTTTTTTGTTTGAGAATCGATCAGTCCGCGGCCGGTTTTTTTCATGACACCTTCTTTTTTCAGATCGGTGAGAATGGCATCCATAATTCCATTGACAAACGTTCCGCTGTTTTCTGTGCTATAGTCTTTTGCAATTTCAATTGCTTCATTAATGGTAACTTTCGGCGGAATATCCGGAAAAAAAAGAAGCTCACACAAACACATGCGCAGAATGATCTTATCGATCAATGCGATTCTATGGAATTCCCAATGCTCGGTCTTTGATTTTAATCGTTTATCAATCTCTGATTGATGCGTTATTGCTTTAATAAAAAGTGATTGAGCAAAATCGAAATCGTCGGGGTCTTCTTTCAATTCAATTAAAATAGTATCAACGACATGCTGCGGGGGATCTTTCGAAATTTCAATTGCGTACAACGCTTGCATCACGCATTCACGAATATGTCTGCGTTTAGGAATGTTATGTTCTTTTTCTTCTATCATATAATAAAGATACGGAAAAAGAGAACGTCTTGCCACAGATTATATGGTCAGTGAACTTAAAAAGTAAGGTTGTAGTGATGAAGATTTTTAAGGATCAACCATATTGTAATGAGGATCAAAAAAGAAGAGTTTATCTGATTTCTTTCGCAAAATTTTGTATTTTTAAGATATATGTTATCAAAATTTCTTCCAACGCCGACAGAATATCCCAAAGAGCAAACATCTTTTCTTCGTCAGAATCTTCGATTGCATTTGTTCGATGGCTCCTTCTATGTTTTAGGGATGAGTTTAGTTTCTGTGCAAACTATCCTTCCGGTGTTCATTAAAGAATTGGGAGGGAGTCCGCTTGCAATCAGTTCTGTACAAATATTGTGGACTCTGGGTGCAAACATTCCATCCGTATTTGTTGCATTCTATTTACAGCGACAATTGTTATTTAAACCTGCAACGGTTGCATGGGGGTTTGTTCATCGTGCTATGCTTTTTGTTTGCGGTGTTGCAGTTTTTTTCATTGTTGGAAAAGTTTCGCCTGCAATTGCAGTTCCATTTTTCCTCTTGCTGATATTTTTAGTTGCTGTGTTTGGTGGTCTTTCCGGTTTGCCATGGTTTCAGGTGTATACGAAAACGGTGCCGATAAAACTGCGGGGCCGCTTAATGGGAATTCGTCAATTGATTGGTTCGGCTGCTGGAATCATCGGTGGTTCGATTGTGAGCGTGATATTAGCTTCACTCTATTTTCCGCTGAATTTTTCACTTCTTTTCATTGCCGCATTCTTTGTTACAATGATCTCATTCTATTTTCTGTTGCGAATTTCCGAACAACCGTCTGTCAATATTCGGGAACATGAAAAATCGGCCAGTATCATCTCGGAAGCGAAACGGATCATTAGAAGCAATAGTAATTTCCGGTATTTTCTTTTGGCTGATGCATTCGCCGTTATGTCGATTGCGGTTGCGTCATTCTATTCTGTCTATGCAATAGAAAAATTTAATTTGCCCGCGTCTTACGCAGGTACATTTACGGCAATTGTAATGACAACAAATGTTATTGCCAATATTGTTCTCGGAATTATTGCTGATACGTATGGTCATAAAGTAAATTTATTGATACTCGCATTTTGTTCCGGTGCGGCAGCACTGCTGGCGGTTCTTTCCACTAATATTTTGATGTATGGATTTGTTTTTTTCTTTTTAGCGTGTTCGTTGCAGGTGCAGGTAATTTCGCGGTTATCGTTTATTGCAGAACTATGCAAAGAAAACGAACGTCCGTTGTATGTTGGAATTACCAATACGCTCACAGCTCCGACAATGCTTATCGGATTACTCTTTGGGTGGTTTGTTCCCACAATCGGGTATAATTCGGTATTTGGTATGACAACAATTATTGCAGTAAGTGCTTTTTTCATACTGTATAAATTTGTTGAAGAACCGCGTCATAAAAAAAATTAAGAAGAAGTATTGTCCTTACAGTTTGGACATTGCTTTACTTTTTGTACATTCACGAACAGAATATTTTTTATACCACATAATCGTGCCTTAAAAAGTATAAAACCTTGCGAAGATTTTATGAATTTTTACGAACAACCTTCTCTACGAGCCGTAGGCGCAAGTCCCAAGGGGACACCCTTGGTGGTTACTCGTTATAGTTTCTTTTTAAGACTCAACTACATAAGAATGGGCTATTTCATTAATGAGACCACTATCAATTAAACAAACCGACAACGAAACGATCACGTTCACATGGGATGACGCTCTTTCGACTCCGTTAAAGATACAACTGCTTCGGGATGAATGTCCGTGTGCAGAATGTAAAGGGGAGACAATTCTGATGCAGCAAATTCTTCCTGTTCTAAAGCCGAAACTTCCCGGACATTATGATGTGAAAGCGATCGTTCCGGTGGGAAGTTATGCAATACAAATTACCTGGGGAGATAGTCACGCTACGGGGTTGTATTCGTGGGAGTATTTGCGTAATCTTCATTTCAGAAAATAAATAACAACATCAGAAGGATTTGCAATGAATAAAAAACTTCGATCGGAAATGGTTTTGCGTGCAGCGAGCGCAAAACAACATTCCTATTCGCCCTATTCAAAATTTAGAGTTGGTGCAGCTGTACTGACTGATGATGGCGTAATCTTTTCGGGATGCAATGTGGAGAATGCATCGTACGGTCTTTCCATTTGCGCGGAACGCAATGCAATTTTTCAAGCCGCTCATGCAGGAAAACGAAACATTGTTGCGGTTGCTGTTTCGTCCGATGAAAAGGGATTTATCACTCCGTGCGGTGCGTGCCGTCAAGTGATTTCGGAGTTTGCGGATGGAAGCACTGAAATTATACTTGTTACTGCCGATGGAAAAACAAAATCCGTACAATTTGAAAAATTATTTCCCACGCCGCCGAAATTGGAAAAATTAAAAAAGTAGTTCTACTTGGTTTTAAGGATAGACCACATTTCATGATTATTATCATCGCAAGTACGCGGGTACCCAAGATTAACGGCGTAAAAAAAGCAGTTGAAAAAATATCTTCCCATTTCGGTATCGATCATTCATCAATTACAGTTACATCCGTTGAAGCACAGAGCGGAGTTTCCGACACTCCAAAATCCATTGAAGAACTAATGCTTGGCGCACAACAGCGCGCACAGTTTGCATTTCAAAATAATGATAACGAAAAAGTTTTAAGTATTGGTGTGGAAGGTGGATTGTTTAAAAGTGGCGATAGAATTTTTCTGCAAAGCTGGGCGTGTGTGTTTAACGGCGTTCAATTTTATTTCGGCAGTTCCGGAAGTATTGAATTGCCTGGCGAACTTGTCCAATCTGTGATGAATAACGGAATCGATCTCGGCGTTGCGATTGATCAATTCGCACAGGAAATTGACGTGCGAAGCAATCAAGGAACATTCGGCATTCTTACGCGAGATCTTATTACACGAGAAGATTCATTTGAGCAAGCTACGATCTTAGCATTGATTCCGTATTTTAATAGAACGTTGTATGTTAAATTTGAGTAACAAATACTTAACACACGCTTAACATTCCGTGCATTGAAGACCGAAACAATCTTCTCTATATTGCTCCTGCATTATTGCTTTTGCATTGAAAGGGAGAGATGAAACAAAAAATTCTTATTGCAGATGACGAACGTGATATTCTCGATTTTTTGAAATATAATCTCGAAAAAGAAGGCTTCGATGTTCTAACCGCTAAGAACGGAATTGAAGCTGTTGCGCAAGCCAAAAAAAATCCCAGTCTTATTCTGCTTGATGTGATGATGCCCGAAATGGACGGTTTGGAAGCAGTCCGCACATTAAAGAAAAATTCCGCTACGGCAAAAATTCCGGTAATATTTTTAACTGCGCGCGGTTCTGAAGTTGATGAAGTTGTTGGTTTGGAACTTGGGGCGGATGATTACATTATAAAACCGATCAGCATTCCCAAATTAATGGCGCGGATAAAACTGACACTACGAAAAAAATCTTCGATGAAAGAGGATAATGGAACGGATTCCGAAATCCTTCGCCATGGAATCATTGAAATCAATCGCTCGCAGTATAAAATATTTATCAGCAAGAAGGAGGTATTCTTTCCCAAAAAGGAATTTGAAGTGCTTACGTTTCTTGTGCGAAATGCGGGGAAGGTTGTTACGAGAGAAACTCTTCTCTCTCAAATTTGGGGAAACAATGTGTACGTAATTGATAGAACGATTGATGTTCACATTCGTAAGATTCGTGAAAAACTTGGAACTAATGCGGATTATATTGATACCATTAAAGGTGTTGGTTATCGGTTGAAAGAGTTATAGTTTCAATCATTGCTTTCAAAATGCACCCTTTGCTATGCTATGCAAGTGAAGGGTTTTTTATTGTTGTTCGGGTGAAAAATATCTATTCAGTACTATACAATAAAAATAGTGTGCAATTTCTTCTGAAACTCGTATCTTTATTTATATGTATTCATTCAGAATTCAACTTTTTGCTGCTGTACTGATTGCCGTTCTCGCCGGGATTATTTCCCATCATTTCTATTCGGTCTCTATTTCCTTGTTTGCCGTGATTAGTGTGGGAGGATTGCTTATTTCGTATGGCATTCTTTATTTTTTTGTTCACCGACCTCTGCGTTTAATTCAGCGTGTGATCGATGCGCAGAACGATAAAACTTCCGTTCATCGCGTTAATATTCATACCTCGGATGAATTGCAAAAGATGTCCGATTCATTTAATACACTCCTCGATTCGTTCCACACAGATATTGTTCAGTTGGAAAAATTGGAGCGCGTACGGAGTGAATTTCTCGGAAATGTTTCGCACGAACTTCGTACGCCGCTGTTCACAACACAAGGATTAATCGAAACGCTTCTGCATGGCGCCGTTGATGATAAAAAAGTGAATCGTGATTTTCTCCAGAAAGCATTGAACAATATCGAACGATTGAATTTGCTACTTGAAGAATTGATCGATATTTCCCGCATCGAATCCGGAGAGATGAAACTGCGATTGCGTTTTTTTGATATTGTTTCGGTTTTGATTGATACAGTGAAGGATGAACAAGCACATGCAGAGCAAAAGAATATTTTGCTGACGCTTTCAGGTGAAACAAGTTTGCCAATCGAAGTGTTCGGCGACCGAGAACGGATTCGTCAAGTGTTGGTGAACCTGATTGAAAATGCGATCAAATATTCTGAACCGAAAGATACTATTACGGTGAAATTTACTGAACTGCGCGGCAGCGTTGAACTTTCTGTGGAAGATACCGGAATAGGAATTGCGCCGCAGCATCTGCCGAGAATTTTTGAACGATTCTACAGAGTTGACAAGGATCGCTCGCGCGATGTAGGCGGTTCAGGGCTTGGTCTTGCCATTGTCAAACATATCATCGAAGCGCACGATTCTTCCATCAATGTTGAAAGTGAAGTCGGGATTGGAACGAAGTTTACATTTGTTGTGAAAAAATCTGGCATCGGTTAAAAACAATAATTATCGTCATTCTATGACAAAATATTCGTATGGGTAATTCAACACTATTGTTGTTCTAATTCGCATTCATCAATATTTATCAATCCTTCCTTTACTTTTCCAAATAAAAATTCTACTTTTGTTCACGTAATAATTTTCAATAATCAAAGGAGCAGCAATGCGGAAAATATTTTTTCTCTTGCTCGTAGTTTCGGTTACAGTGTTTGCACAAAGCGTGCGCATCACTGTTCCGTATGAGCGATTCACATTGAAGAACGGTCTCAACGTTATTCTTCACGTTGATCGAACCACACCTACAATAACCGTCAACACGTGGTACCACGTTGGTTCGGGATATGAAAAACCGGGTCGCACAGGATTTGCACATTTGTTCGAACATTTGATGTTTGAAGGTTCAAAGAATGTTCCCGAAGGAAAATTTGATGAATGGCTTGAAGCTGCCGGCGGCGACAATAACGGCTCAACAAATAATGATCGGACAAATTATTATGAAAATATTCCGAGCAATGCACTTGAACTTGCATTGTTTCTTGATTCGGATCGTCTCGGTTATCTTCTTGACCCAATGACGGAAGAGACTGTGAACGGTCAGCGTGATGTGGTGAAGAATGAACGGCGCCAGTCGTATGAAAATCGTCCGTACGGAATGGCGGACATTATGATCGATGATGCGTTGTTTCCGAAGGGACATCCATATAGCTGGCCAACGATCGGGAGTATGGCTGATCTTTCTGCAGCATCACTTGAAGATGTGAAAGAATTTTTCAGGACATATTATGTTCCGAACAATTCAAGTTTGTCGATTGCTGGTGATATTGATGTTGAAAAGACAAAAACTTTGGTTGAAAAATGGTTCAACGAAATTCCTGCAGGAAAACCAGTACAGCCGCAAGAGAGAACAATTCCGGTATTGAACGAAGAGAAGCGAATGACGATTGAAGATCGCGTTCAACTGCCCCGTTTATTTATGGCGTGGATCAGTCCGGCATCACTCACGCCGGGAGATGCAGAGTTGGATCTATTATCAAGTGTTCTTGCGGGAGGAAAAAATTCTCGCTTGTATAAAAGATTAGTTTATGATTTACAGATCGCTCAGGATGTTTCTGCATATCAGCAATCGCAAAGAATTATTTCGGAATTTGTTGTTGTCGCCACTGCGCGTTCAGGGCATACGCTTGCAGAACTTGAAAGCGCAATTCAGGAGGAGATTACAAAAATAAAAAATGAAGTGCCGAGTATACGAGAATTGGATCGTGCACGAAATCAGTACGAAGCAAGTTTCTTGAATCGGTTGGAGAGTATCAACGGCAAAGCCGATCTTCTCAATAATTATTTTTATGCAACAGGAAATCCGGATTATTTCAACGAAGATTTGGCGCGGTATTATGCTGTTGATCCTCAGGATGTTTCCACAATTGCTAACACATATTTAAAAGACAACGGGCGAGTTGTGTTAAGCGTTGTTCCAAAAGGAAAAATAGAACTTGCCGCACAGAATTCACCGGTTGTTAGTACGGAGGGAAAATGAAAACAATTACCAATGAACAATTACCAATGAACAATGGAATTATCAATTATCAATTATCCATTTTCAATTTATTAAAGAATAGCACACTGGTTCTTTTTTTACTAATGAGTTCAGTCTTTGTCAATGCTCAAGCACCAGACAGAACAAAACCGCCTGCGCTTGGACCAACACCATCGGTGAAGATCAATGCGGTTCAAAAATTTACATTAAAGAATGGACTACTTGTTGTTGTGTACGAAAAGCATGAAGTTCCGATTGTGCAAATGAATTTGGTCGTGAAAACAGGGAGCGTCAATGAAAGTGCAAACAAGCTTGGACTTGCCGGATTGACGGCGAATATGATGGATGAAGGTGCGGCTGGAAAATCATCACTTGAACTTTCAGACGCAATTGATTTTCTCGGAACAACGATTGGTGCAAGCGGTGGACTGCATACATCGGGAGTTGCGATGCGTTCAACGGTTTCTAAATTGGATGAGTCGTTGAAATTGTTTGCCGATGTTCTGCTCCGACCGGATTTCCCTCAAAAAGAATTGGAACGATTACAAAAACAATATCTCACATCACTGCTTCAAGCGTACGATCAACCGCGGGCAATCGCTGCTGCAGCAACTGGACAAATCGTTTTCGGAAAAGAACATTCGTACGGACGAAGCAGTGTTGGCTCTGAACAATCTATTAAATCATTCACTGTTGATGATCTGAAAAATTTCTATTCAACATATTATCGTCCGAATAATTCTTTCCTGATTGTTGTTGGCGACGTAAAAGCAAATGAGATTATCGCAAAGTTAGAGTCAGCTATTGGAAGCTGGGAAAAGAGAAATGTTCAATCTGTTACCGTTCCAAATGGAAAACAGGTAAGCGGCAGAAAAATCTATCTGATCGATAAAGCGGAAGCGGCGCAATCTGTCATTCGTATTTGCCGAGTCGGCACCGATAGAATGACTGAAGATTATTTTCCATTGATGGTAATGAACACAATTCTTGGAGGTTCCTTTACTTCGCGTCTCAATAACAATCTTCGCGAAGTTCACGGTTACTCGTACGGTGCTGGTTCAGGATTTTCATTCCGTCCAAGCGCAGGACCGTTCACAGCATCTTCCGACGTTCAAACAGATGCAACGGATAAAGCGTTGAACGAATTTATGAAAGAATTGAACGGCATTTCAAAACCGGTTACGGATGAGGAATTGGACAAAGCGAAGAACTACATTGCGCTTGGTTATCCGGATAATTTTAGCAGTGCGGCATCAATTGCCGGACAACTTGCGGAAATGATTCAATATAATCTTCCCGAAAATTATTTTAATGACTTTATCGGAAAAGTTCTTGCAGTAAAAAAAGAAGATATTCGCCGTGTCGCAAAAAAATATGTCGATACAGACGATCTTGCGATTATTATTGTCGGCGATAAGGCGAAGATTGAAAAAGGGATTAAAGATACTAAGGTCGGAAAGATCATCAATATGGTTCCGGCGGATATTTTAGGACCGATGCCGAAGTTATAAGTGATATAGTTTTTGTGAAAAGTAGTTGAAAGAACTTGTCAAGCCATATCGGCTTGACAAATTTGTTTTAAAACGAATTTTTTTGCTTCTCAGGCGAAGTAACCTTATATTTATGCGTCAATTTTCAACTTTCCTATTCACTTATTATTGATTGACGCATGACTTTTGAACAAGGTGTGTTTTATTTTCTTGCCGCAGTTACTGTGTTCTCCGCAGTGATGATGCTTCTTCAACGAAATCCGGTTAACAGCGCTTTATTCCTCATTCTTAATTTCTTCTGTCTTGGCGGACTGTATTTAACGTTGAATGCACAATTTATTGCAATGGTGCATATTCTTGTCTATGCCGGAGCGATCATGGTTTTATTTTTATTCGTGATCATGTTATTGAATCTGGGAGACGACAAAAGTCTTCGCCAGCATTTGGGATTGCGAATGTATTTGGGAATTGCTTTTTCTGTCGGATTATTTTTAGAACTTCTCTATATTTTAGGATACAGCAGTGCAAATAATTATTTGGAGCAATCGCCATCAGCAGTGGAAATGGGAACTGTAGAATACATCGGCAAAGTATTGTTTACAAAATTTCTTTTCCCGTTTGAGATCACTTCGTTTCTGTTACTTGCAGCAATTATTGGTGCCGTGATATTGGCGAAGAAAAAATTAGTTCAATAAAATAGTAATGTGTCATTGCGAACGACGACGAAGTCGGAGTGAAGCCTGCCCGTCCGGCAGGCGGGCAATCCCAACAATCAATCTGGAGATTGCTTCGTCGCTTCAGCCAAAAAGATGGTCGAAGACTCGACTCTTCGAGCGGACAAGTCGCTCCTGGCAATGACCGAAATAAACAATATGATTCCTTTAAATCATTATCTCTTACTTTCAGCGTTTATGTTTTGCTGCGGTGTCCTCGGCGTTGTTGTTCGCCGCAACGCAATCGTTATCTTTATGAGCATTGAATTGATGTTGAATGCTGTGAATTTAACATTGATCGCGTTCTCGTCTTTCCTTGGCGATCCAACAGGACAAATACTGGTCTTTTTTGTTATGGTTGTTGCTGCGGCAGAAGCAGCGGTTGGTCTTGCTATTATTATTGCGCTGTATCGCAACAAACAAACTGTCTATGTTGATGAACTGAATATTTTGAAATGGTAACTACAATTAATCTAACTTCTGAAATCTAAAAATCTGATATGTATCAATTCGCACCTCTTATCGTTCTGTTTCCGCTTGTTGGTTTTCTGTTCAATGGACTGCTCGGACGAAAAATTCAGCCAAAGGCTGATGTGCCTCGTGCGCAAAAAAATGAAACAATTGTCGGTGCTATTGGCACCATAGCTGTTGCGGTACCATTTTTTATCGCGCTTGGAATTTTCTTCGAGATGCTTTCACTTCCCGCCGCAGAACGTTCAAAAATTATTTCAGTATTTCAATGGATTTCCGCAGGTTCTTTTTCTGTAAACGTTGCGTATCAAGTCGATCAACTTTCTATTTTAATGACATTGATCGTTACCGGCGTAGGAAGTTTAATTCATCTGTATTCAATTGGATATATGCATGGAGATGCGGGTTTCTGGAGATTTTTCGCATACTTAAATCTTTTTATCTTCGCAATGCTCAATCTTGTTCTTGCAGATAATTATCTGTTGATGTTTCTTGGTTGGGAGGGAGTAGGATTGTGTTCCTATCTGTTGATAGGATTTTGGTATGACAGGAATTTTGAAAAAGGAACAACCGGCGACGCGGCAAAAAAAGCATTCATCGTAAACCGCATCGGCGATTTCGGATTTCTGCTTGCAATGTTTCTCATCTTCAATACATTTGGTTCGCTCACATACGAAACAGTTTTTGCGCAAGCAGCGGGATTTTCAGTCGGCGATAACCTGATGTTCTGGATAACATTGTTGATGTTCGTTGGTGCAGCCGGAAAATCTGCACAGATTCCACTGTATGTTTGGCTGCCGGATGCAATGGCTGGTCCAACTCCGGTCTCTGCACTTATTCATGCTGCAACAATGGTTACGGCAGGAATTTACATGGTTGCGCGAAGTTCAATTCTCTTTGCCCTTTCACCGACCACAATGGAAATTGTCGCAGTGATCGGATTGGCTACGGCATTTTTTGCCGGAACAATCGGTCTTGTTCAAAATGATATTAAAAAAGTTCTTGCGTATTCTACAGTCAGTCAGTTAGGATATATGTTTCTTGCATGCGGTGTTGGAGCATTTACAGCAGGATTGTTCCATGTAATGACGCACGCATTCTTTAAAGCACTTCTCTTCTTAGGTTCCGGAGCAGTGATCCATGCAATGCATGATGAACAAGACATTCAAAAGATGGGCGGCTTGAAAAAATATATGCCGTGGACATTCGGAACATTTT
The DNA here is from genome assembly GCA_031420755.1 of Bacteroidota bacterium. Classification (GTDB taxonomy): domain Bacteria; phylum Bacteroidota; class Ignavibacteria; order UBA10030; family UBA8401; genus UBA8401. The sequence goes on from JANONI010000177.1 coordinate 40,727, forward strand.
TAATCGGCTCGTTTGCAATTTCCGGATTTCCGCTTCTCTCAGGATTTTTTTCCAAAGATGAAATTTTGTGGAAAGCATTTGCCGACGGCGCACCATGGATGTGGGTGATCGCTGCGCTTGCCGCCGGTATTACGGCGTTCTACATGTTCCGTCTTGTTTCGCTGACATTTTTAGGAAAAGAGCGATTTTCCACCGGAGGCGGATCCGCCTCTGGCGGAGATCATCATCATGTGCATCCGCACGAAGCACCGAAAACGATGCTCATTCCATTGTTAGTGCTGGCACTGTTTTCAATTATCGGCGGGTATGTGGGAATTCCTCACGTGCTTGGCGGACATAATTATTTTGAAGAATTTTTAGGACCGGTGTTTGCGGGTGCAAATTCAAAAATGATGCTGCCGCTGCACGATTCTGCCGCGCTTGAACTTGGATTGATGGCTGGTTCGGTTGCGATCGGACTGTTTGGAATGTTTGCAGGATGGAAAATCTACACGCAGAAAACTGAAGTTGCTGAACATACGGCGAAGAAATTTTCAGGTCTCCACAAACTTCTTTGGAATAAATATTTTGTGGATGAAATGTACGATGCCTTGATTGTCAATCCAATAAAACAAACATCAGATACATTCTTATGGAAAATATTAGATGTAAAGATTATTGATAATACTCTGAACTTTTCTGCAAAGTTCGTTGAAGTGACAGCGAATATTTTCCGTCGCATTCAAACCGGAGTTGTGCAAAGTTATGCCGTTGTTTTTATGGCGGGAATTTTATTTATTCTTGGTTATTTAATGGTGCGATAAACAGATCATTAGATTGTCAGATATCAGATATTTAGACATCGAACAATCTAACAGAGACATCTATAAATCTAAAATCTGATTTTTTAAATGCAAAATATTCTTACATACACGCTCTTTTCACCGCTCGTCGGAATCCTTTTATTGCTGTTCATTAATAAAGAAAAACAGAATCTGATAAAATATATCGGCGTTGCAACTTCGCTCGTAACATTTGTTTTATCGCTTGTTGTTTATTTCGGATTCTCCGCCGAAGGCGGATCCGCCTCTGGCGGAAATGCAGCAAATACGCAGATGCAATTCGTTGAACAATATCCGTGGATTTCGGGATTGGATATTTCATATTTCGTTGGCGTTGACGGACTTTCAATTCTTCTTATTGTTCTTACAACATTCCTCACGCCAATCGCACTTATCGCTTCGTGGAATTCAATCACCGACAGAATAAAAGAATATATATCGTTCATGCTGCTGCTTGAAGTTGGTATGCTAGGTGTGTTTCTTTCGATCGATCTTTTCTTGTTCTATGTATTTTGGGAAGCGATGCTCATTCCGATGTATTTCATCATTGGAATTTGGGGCGGTAAAGAGAGAATTTACGCTGCGGTAAAGTTCTTTCTCTTTACAATGGCAGGTTCGCTGTTAATGTTGATTGCAATTTTGTGGCTTGGGCATTATGCGTCAACACTCCCCGGAGGATATTTTACTACAAATCTTCTAAAATTATATGCAATCGCTCCATCAATTCCGATGGAAATTCAGGTTTGGATGTTTCTTGCATTCACGCTTTCGTTCGCTATCAAAGTTCCATTGTTTCCATTTCACACATGGCTTCCCGATGCGCACGTTCAAGCACCGACTGCAGGTTCTGTAATTTTGGCTGGTGTTCTTTTAAAAATGGGAACGTACGGTCTTCTTCGTTTCTGTTTGCCATTATTTCCGATGGCATCATTTCAATTTACTCCATTGCTCGCAACGCTTGCGGTAATTGGGATTGTGTACGGCGCACTTGTTGCAATGGTGCAGACTGATGTGAAAAAACTTGTTGCATATTCATCGGTCAGTCACTTGGGATTTGTTGTGCTTGGAATTTTTTCGATGACCGAAGAGGGAATTCAAGGCGCAGTCATTCAAATGATCAATCACGGACTTTCCACAGGAGCATTATTTCTTTTGGTTGGAATGATCTACGACCGCAGGCACACGCGCGAAATATCGCAGTTTGGCGGATTGGCGAAAGTGATGCCGGTCTTTTCTACGATATTTATGATCGTAACATTCTCTTCAATCGGTCTTCCGGGATTGAATGGATTTGTCGGTGAATTTTTAATCCTGCTTGGATCGTTCAATTCTATGTTTCTTGGTTCGTATTGGTATGCAGTGATTGCTGCTACCGGCGTTATCTTTTCAGCAGTCTATATGTTGTGGATGTGTCAGCGGGTCTTCTTCGGAAAAATTACACATGACGAAAACAGATCGCTTCTTGATTTAACTAAACGGGAAATTGCAATCTTACTTCCAATTTTGTTATTCATCGTGTGGATTGGTGTGTATCCTTCCACATTCTTAAAATCATCTGCTGCTTCCACAAAACAGGTGGTAACGCAGATGCAGAATGCTAAGAGCGGTAATGTTACACCCGCAGGTGTGATAATGAAATAAAATTTGATTTATTTATTTTTAGAAACATTTGCAAAATGTATCCGCACGTTTTTAGCGTGCGTAAAAAATTCTCAAATCCGTCATTGTTCGCAACCGTAAAGTTCCAAAGGAATCCCTCTACGAAGTCGTAGACCTTCGGGAGTTGCGGATACAATATCAATAGAATTTTTCAGATTATTCTTTCAGTTATTAAATAAGAATTATTTATGGATTTCTTTTCAACTTCAGAGTTAGTAGGTGCTTCACCGATTGTAATGCTTTCGTTATTCTCGCTGATTGCAATGCTTGTAAATGCCTTGGTAAAAAATTCTGCAAATGCAGTATTCGGTGTAAGCATTGTCGGTATTCTTGCCTCAATAGGATGCAGTCTTTATACATTCCCGATTTTTGCAGATTCAAATCTTCCTCAGACGGCATTTTCTGATATGCTTCTTGTCGGCGGATACGCGAGTTTTTTTAGCATTCTATTTTTGGTCATTGCATTATTTTCGATATTCATTGCAAAGCCGTATCTCGAACGAGAGCAATATCATTTTGGTGAATATTATGTGTTAATCCTTATTGCTGCAATTGGAATGTTGGTACTCGGAGCCGCCGCAGATCTTATTACAATCTTTCTTGGAATAGAGATTATGTCGGTTTCGTTCTATGTTCTTGCAGGGTACTATCGCACCAAACTCTCTTCAAACGAATCTGCGTTGAAATATTTTCTTCTCGGTGCATTTGCCACCGGATTTTTGCTGTATGGAATTGCATTGATCTATGGAACAACCGGCACCACCAATCTTCTACGCATTGTAACAATGTACCCGCAAGGTTTTTCCGATCCGTTGCACATCATCGGTTGGGGATTGATCTTGATCGGGTTTGCGTTTAAAGTTGCAGCTGTTCCTTTTCACATGTGGGCGCCCGATGTGTATGAAGGTGCGCCGACTTCCGTTACAGCATTCATGTCAACGGGAGGAAAAGCCGCTGCGTTTGCTTCCTTCATCATTACATTTTCGGTTCCAATGTCAATGCACGATGAGCGATTGACGATGCTTCTTGCTGTGTTAGCCGCAGGTTCAATGGTAATCGGTAATTGGTTTGGATTGGCTCAAACTAATTTGAAGAGAATGCTTGCATATTCAAGTATTGCTCACGCCGGTTATATGATTATTGGAATTGCATCCGGAACACAATTAGGACAACAAGGAATTGCATTCTATCTTGTTTCGTACGCATTAACGAACCTTGGAGCATTCGGTGTTATTGCTATGCTGGAAAAAGAGAACCCGCCTGACGGTCGGGCAGGTGGCTCGAATTTAAATTACGAAGATTATGCCGGACTTGGAAAACGAAAACCCGCTCTTGCTGCACTGCTTGCAATGTTTATGTTCTCGTTGACAGGAATTCCGCCATTTGCAGGATTTGTTGGAAAATATTATTTATTTGCAAGCGCAATTCAATCAAATTTAACGTGGCTTGCAATTCTTGGCGTGATCACAAGTTTATTCTCAACGTATTATTATTTGAGAATTGTCGTCTATATGTATTTCAGAGAAGCGACGGATAATTCTGAAATTGTTTTGTCAAGATTGACATTTGTAACCGTAATTGTTTGCGGAATTGGAATTTTACTCTTTGGTATTTTCCCCGCAGTGATATTCGATCTGATGAAATCAATTTTTTAATCTGCGATAAACATTGAATATGTTATTTGAAAAAACCGTCCGCTTCCGATAGAGGTAGGACGGTTTTTTGTTTTTTATGAGACCAATTCTTACTCCACAACAAATGAAACGTGTTGACGAATACGCAATCAAAACATTGCGAATACCGTCATTGCGTTTGATGGAAAATGCTGGCAAGGCGGTTGTCGTTGAATTACTAACAAGAACCCATCCTTCGATGCGTTCCGTTAGAGAACATCGGGACTTCTGCCAAAAAAGAGGTCGAATACTCGACTCGTCGAGCGGACAAGTGCTCAGGATGACCCATGTTCTCATTTTTTGCGGGAAGGGAAATAATGGCGGCGATGGATTTGTTGTTGCACGATTACTTGTGGAAAAAGATTTCGCCGTTACGGTTGTATTGATGGAGAATGAGAAAGAATTGAGCGGTGATGCGTTAGAAAATTTTCAGCGATTGCACGATTACACGATTGCAAAATTACAAATATTGGGATTTGAAAAATTTCAAAAACTAAAGAATAAAAAATTTGACGTGATTGTGGATGCGATGCTGGGAACGTCGTTTCAGGGAACATTGAAAGGGAAGTATCGTAACGCTGTTGAGTGGTGCAATAAACAATCTTCGTTGAAAATTGCCGTTGATATTCCCACCGGATTGAACGGTGAAACAGGTGAAGTTCTTTCAAAAGCATTTCAAGCGGATGTTACCGTAACACTGTCGAATCCGAAAATTGGATTTTACAGAGAAGGAGCAAAAGAATTTACTGGTGAAGTTGTGGTTGCGAATATTGGAATTCCAAAAAAAGTAATCCATGATTATCAGAAATCAAATCAGCGAAAAATATTTCTTATTGAAGAGAGTGATGTTCAAAAGACATTTCCCAAACGAGCAAGCAATAGTCACAAACATTCTGTCGGAAAAATATTTGCGCTTGCCGGTTCAAAAAGTATGATGGGTGCAGCGTTGTTATGCAGTCAATCTGCGATGCGAAGCGGAGCAGGACAAGTAATCCTTGGAATTCCAGATTCTGAATATGCGGCAATCGCAAAACGTACAGTTGAAGTAATGCCGCTTGGACTTCCATCAACTACGGAAGGAAGTATTTCGTTCGATGCACTTGATGAAATTGAAAAGCGAATTGCTTGGGCAAACGTTATTCTTCTCGGATGTGGATTATCCGGTAATAACGATACTCAGCAATTGATTCGTGAAATAATTAAAAATACCGGTAAGCCAACGGTTATTGATGCAGACGGACTTAATGCGTTGGCGGGAAATCTTGATCTGCTCAAGAGCAGAAAATCACATAATATTGTTCTAACGCCTCATCGCGGAGAATTTTCAAGACTGATTGGAATTTCTTCAAAAGAAATTGAACGAAATAAATTTTCGCTTGCCGCGAGCTTTGCTGAAGAATATAATCTTATATTAGTCTTGAAAGGCGCACCGACTATCATAGCAATTCCATCAGGGAAAATTTTTGTTAACTCCACTGGAAATCCCGGAATGTCAACAGCAGGAAGCGGAGATGTACTTGCTGGAATCATTGCATCATTGATTGGGCAGGGAAATTCTGCTTCGGACGCAGCAGTGAACGGTGTCTTTCTCCACGGCAAATCGGGAGACATTGCTGCGGCAAAATTTGGTATGTATGGAATGATTGCCAGTGATATGATAAAAAATTTACCATTGGCAATTACATCAGGGCATCTCTAAAAACATCAAAATGTAATCTGTGCAAGGTTTTATGCGAAGCATTCTTACGAATAATTTTTAAGGAACGACTAAATAGATTTTAGAGATACCCATCATTAATCGGAAAATGAACACACAACAAAAAATAATCTCTTTTCTGCAATTTCAATTACCGCTGATCGCATGGTGTGTTTTTGTTTTCACCGCATCGTCAATTCCATCGAAGAATATTCCAGCATTAGGACTGTACTTCGATAAAGTAATTCATTTCGGAGTGTACGGAACATTGTGCTGGCTTGCGCATGTCGCATTTCATCATCAACCGAACATCTCTCTTAAAAAATATAGTTTACCTGCGGCAATTATTTTTACGGTGGTGTTCGGCCTGTCAGACGAATTCCATCAAATGTTTACCCCCGGTCGATCGGCAGAGGTGTTGGATCTTGTTGCCGATACATTTGGCGGATTAATGTATGCTACGATTTATCTTCGATTTCGATTCTATCAAAATGCATAAACTCGTTACTCGGTTTCTTTCCCTTCCAACCTTTCGCTCGTTACGCCAAACGAACTATCGTCTTTTTTTTGCCGGACAGATATTTTCATTGGTGGGAACGTGGATGCAAACCATGGCGCAGGCGTGGCTTGTGTATCAACTTACCTATTCTTCGGTCTGGCTCGGCATTATTGGATTTTTAAATACGATTCCGATGCTGCTCTTTGCAATGTACGGAGGTTCGATTGCAGATCGGTTTTCGAAACACAAAATTATTTTGATCACGCAAAGTTTGTCATTGGTTCAGGCAATTGTTCTTTCGCTTCTGGTGTTGTTCGATATGGCAACGGTGGAAATAGTTGCGGTATTGGCATTCACTCTTGGAACGATTAATGCATTCGATGTTCCTGCGCGTCAAACATTTGTTTTTGAATTGGTCGGAAAAGAGAATCTTCCGAATGCAATAGCATTGAACTCTGCCGCGTTCAATGCTGCGCGGATTATCGGACCGGCAATTGGCGGCGTATTGATCGCTGCTGTTGGAGTCGGGTGGTGTTTCTTTATCAACGCACTATCATTTCTTTCGGTGATTATTGTATTATTAAAACTAACGATTGCTCCTAAAGTGATAGACCAAAAGGAAACGACAAGTGTTTTTCAGTCATTGAAGGAAAGTATTCGGTACGTAAGATCTGATATTTCATTGATTGCGTTATTGACATTGGTCGCCGTCATCACGGTTTTCGGTTGGTCGTACACTATTCTATTGCCGATCTATGCGGATAAAGTTTTGCAGATCGGAGCAGTCGGACTCGGAAATCTTATGATGTCATTCGGAATCGGCGCATTTATCAGCGCAATCTTTGTTGCAAGTGCTGAAAGCAAGATTCGTCCGAGCAAATTTATCTATGGCGGAATATTGTTATTCGTTATTGGAATTTCTTTATTTGCATTATCAACCAATGTTGCCGTATCATTGTACAGTTTGGTCTTTGTGGGAATGGGTTTGATTATGTTCATTGCAACTGCAAATGCATCCATTCAACGAAGTGCTCCGGATGCAATGCGCGGAAGAGTAATGGGATTGTATCTATTAATTTTTCAAGGACTTGCACCATTTGGGCAGTTAGGAATGGGTTGGCTTGCAAATGAAATCGGTGTTCGGGGCGCTGTGCTATGTGGAGCAGCCATTTGCGGAATTACAGGAATTTCAATGCGGGTATTTATGAATTCACAACGGAAGAAATAACAAAGGTTAAAAATTATGCTGAATAGATTTTTCTTTTTTCTCATCTCATCAATCTATCTGTTTGCACAAACATCCGGTGATCAGATCGCATTTCAACAAGCGATGTCTGCTTCAACGGATTCATTACGACTCGCAGCATTTGATAAATTCATTATCGAAAATCCGTCGAGCAAACTGATACCGAATGCGTATGCCGCTAAGTTTCAACTGTATTCAAATCTTAAGAATGACAGTGCCGCTTTTGCATCAATCCGAAAATATTTATCGTTGATCGATCAATCGCAGGTTGCGCCTGCATTAAACGCTGTAGCGTACGAATTTGCACAGCGAAAGTTCTTTTTGGATTCTGCGGCGATGTTTATTGATCAAGCAATTGCATTGTATCAGAAAGATGAGCCAATATTATTGAATACCAAAGCTTTTGTCTTATACCAGCTTCAGCAATATGCCGAAGCTGAGAAGATTCAACAAAAAGTGATCACGTTGCTTCCGCCGAATTCTGAGTATGATTCCCGATATGCACCTTTTTCCATTCAACTCGGTTTCATTCAGTTAGAATTAAACGCTCCTCTGTCAGGGATGAAGAAAATTATTCTTGGCAATATCATCCTTCCAAAACAAAGTATTTCCGTACGCCATATCGATTCGTTGATTGAATTGAAAAAACTTGCGCTCCCACCAATACAATTATTCCGCGATAGTTTGTATGCGAATGTCGTTGCTGAATATATCAGATATTCCCCGGATACAACAATGGCAAAAAGTTTTTTAGCGGTCAGTCTTTCCCGCAGCAATGTTCTTCCAGAGCGTGCGGTGTTTTTTGCGAAAGAATCGTATGGCTCGGTTCAGCAACGGACTATTGAAGAACGTTCCGGTGCTGCTGGAGCGTTGGGATTGACATATTACCATTTAAAACAATACGAAGAATCGGAAAAATTTTTATCGGAAGCTGCGAAGTTTGCAAGTCCGAATGAATCGGAGATTTTCTTCTCTCTTGGAGACGTGAAAGAAAAATTAGGAAAGAAAAAAGAAGCATTCGATGTGTACCTTAACGGAATCGTTTCTTCCCGTCAGTCGAATTCTGTCTATGATAAATTAGTAGCACTGAAGAAAGAATTGTTTCCAACAGTATCATTGGATTCAATTATTGCCGCACATCAAGCCGCCGCATTGCAATTTACTCCGGAAGAATTTCATCGTGAGCGTGTTGCATTGAAACAGAATGAATATCCCAAAGTCGTGATGGCAGAATTATTCACCGGTTCGGAATGTCGTCCTTGTCAGGCAGCGGATATCGCGTTTGATTATCTCATCGAGCGATTTAAAACTTCTTCTCTTGCGATCCTTGAATATCATCTCCACATTCCTCAGCCCGATCCGCTCTCAAACGTTGATGCGGAAAAACGAGGAGAATATTACGGTGTCAATAGTACTCCAACAGCAATCTTCGGAGGTGTAACAGGCATTCCCTCTGGCGGAAATAAACTTGCAGCAAAAAGTAAATTTTTTCTGTATTCAGAAGTCGTTGAGCGTCAGTTAAAAACTCCGTCATCAGTTGCTCTCTCACTTTCATCGTCGCTCAAGAAAAATATTCTCACGGTTAACGCCAGTGCAATTACGACTTCGAAAACTAATAAGCTGAAACTCCGAATTGCTGTGGTAGAGGACGAAGTATATTACAAAGGATCGAATGGAATTGAGCAACATAAATTTGTTGTAAGAAAAATGCTGAAATCAGCCGATGGTTTTTCTTTTCCGAAGAATGGAAAATTGCGCATCACCGAAACACTGAATATGAAGACAGTGATTGCCGATCTTGGCAAATATTATGAGTTGACGAATACTCGGTATGCACAACTTGGCACCGGATTAAAAGCGAAGAAAAATGAGATCGATTTAAAACGACTTGCGGTTGTTGCATTCGTGCAAGATGACGCAACCCGTGAAATTCTTCAATCCAGTGTTGTAAAAGTTGAATAGTTCTAAAACCATGAAACAGAACAGTAAAAACCAATTTACGATTGTTGAATATGTTCTTGGTCTCTTATTCATTATCGGTAGTGCCTATATTTATTTTGGGTTTTACTTTCCCGATGAATACACTTTAGCATTTGGAATTTTCCCTACGGTTGTTTTGTGGGTGATACGAATATTGTTTCCTCTAATTATTACCGGAATCATAGTTCTTTATATTCGGCTGCGCTTGAAGAAAACAGATTATCGTGCAGTTGTTGTGTTCTCTATGACGATGTTCTTTACAACAATCATTGTCTATCAAATTGCAGACAAAATGTATCAGGATTGGTTCGAGCAGAATCGGAATAAATTTCATCCATATCTGCAGCTCGTTCCACAGAAATATCAACCGCGAAGCGATTCTTCATCAAACACGATCAGAATTTTTTGTCTTGGCGGTTCAACAACGGAATTATCCGACAGTAAAGGAAACGATTGGGAATCACGAGTTGAAGGAATTTTAAGAAATGAATTTGGACTATCGAATATTGAAGTTTACAATCTTGGAAGGGAATGGTATACAACGCTCCATACGTTGATCAATTATGAGACGAATTTGCGGCAGTATAAACCATCCGTAATTCTTATTATGCAATCTGTAAATGATCTTCTTCATAATGCTGATTTTTCAGTGTTCAGTCACGATACGTTCAGAGAAGATTATGGACATTTTTATGGACCGGTCAACAGAATCATTCATCATGGAAGTTTGCTGGACAAAGTTTATAGTATCGTTATAGGATTATGGTATTCGGTTCCAAAAGAAGTGATCACAACCGATAAATTTTCGGGGATCATTTCGTTTGAACGAAATCTCAATACGATCATTGAATTGGCAAAGCACGATAGTACGAAAATTATTTTGATGACCGAACCGTCGTTGTTTAAATCGGAGATGTCCGCGGATGAGATTTCTGTTCTTGGTATGTTGAACGTAGAAGCGATCAATGAATATAAAGTGTGGAGCATTCAAACCGCAACAAATGGAATGAAGCAATACAATGAAACGATGAAGAAGATCGCTAAGAAGAATGATTTACCCTTGATCGATCTTGATTCCATAGTTCCTAAATCATTGACATATTTTCGAGATGATGTCCATTACACTGACACGACTTTTTCGTTGATCGCACCTTTTATTGCTCATGAACTGAATCGGTATATTGGAACGCAATTGATAATGAAAAATAAATAATATGACAGTTCTAGGTATCTCTGCATTTTATCACGATGCCGCCGCTTGCATCGTTCGAGACGGCGAAATTATTGCCGCCGCACAGGAAGAGCGTTTTTCCCGCAAGAAACACGACGAACGATTTCCGCACCATGCAATTCAATTCTGTCTTCGACAATTACACTGTTCAATGAATGAAATTGATGCTGTTGTATTTTATGATAAACCATTCTTAAAGTTTAATCGAATACTTGAAACTTATCTTGCGAATGCTCCAAACGGTTTCCGTTCATTTATTATGGCAATGCCGGTGTGGTTAAAAGAAAAACTGTGGCTTTCCGATGTGATTGCCGATGAACTGAAATACGAAGGGAAAGTATTATTTACGGAGCATCACGAATCTCATGCTGCCTCTGCATTTTTTCCATCGCCGTTCGAGCGTGCGGCAATCGTTACGGTTGATGGTGTTGGTGAATATGCAACGACATCAATAGCTATTGGAGAAAAGAATTCAGTTCGTATTATTGAAGAACAGCATTTTCCGCATTCGCTGGGTCTGTTGTATTCTGCGTTCACCTATTTCACCGGCTTCAAAGTGAATTCCGGCGAGTATAAAGTAATGGGACTTGCGCCGTACGGTGAACCGAGATTTGTGAAAACCATCTACGATCATCTTATCGACCTTCGTGATGACGGATCGTTTACAGTCAATATGGACTATTTCAATTACGCCGTCGGTTTAACAATGACGAATGCCAAATTTGCATCATTGTTCGATGGTCCCGCGCGTAAACCGGAATCACCGTTGACGCAGCGCGAGATGGATATTGCCGCATCGGTTCAAGTTGTTACAGAAGAAATTATGTTGAGAATTGTTCGTCATGCAAAAGCCATTACCGGCGAAAAAAATCTTTGTCTTGCCGGAGGCGTTGCGTTGAACTGTGTTGCTAATGGAAAAATACTTCGTGAAGGAATCTTCGATTCGATGTGGATACAACCGGCAGCAGGAGATGCGGGCGGAGCATTAGGGGCGGCGATGATCGGGTATCATCATTATTTCAAACAGGAACGAAAGATTGTTTCTAAGGATTCTCAAAATGGCTCTTATCTAGGCACCTCGTATTCTGACGATGAGATTGAAAAATTTCTTGCAAAAGAAAAAATTCCTCATGTTCGTTATGGTGACACTCAAATATTATGTGATAACGTTGCAAACTTAATTGCAAACGAAAATGTTATTGGATGGTTTCAAGGAAGAATGGAGTTCGGTCCCCGCGCACTCGGAAATCGATCTATTCTCGGCGATGCACGATCTTCTACAATGCAAAAAAAAATGAATTTAAAGATAAAATATCGCGAAAGTTTTCGTCCGTTTGCACCGGCAGTGTTAGCGGAATATGTTTCTGATTGGTTCGATATTAATTGCGATAGCCCTTACATGCTGCTTGTTGCTGATGTCGTAAAGAATAAACAACTTCACATGACGAAAGAACAGCTACACTTGTGGGGAATTGAAAAATTAAATATTCCACGTTCAAAAATTCCTGCAGTAACACATATCGATTATTCGGCAAGGATTCAAACTGTTCACAAAGAGACGAATCCAATGTTCCACAAATTAATTAAATCTTTTTTTGACAAAACAGCGTGTCCAGTAATAGTGAATACGTCATTCAATGTACGAGGAGAACCGATCGTCGAATCTCCGAGCGATGCATATCGCTGTTTTATGCGAACCGAAATGGATGCATTGGTGTTGGGTAATTTCCTTTTATTAAAGAAAGATCAACCGGCATTTGTTGAAAATAAAGATTGGAGAAAAGAATATGAGTTGGATTGATGAGATTCTCCACGATCTTTCAACAATACAATCTACACCGCACGATCTGAAGAAGTTCGGCCTAATAATCGGCGGTCTGTTATTATTGTTGTGTGGAGCGGCGTTCTGGAATGTATGGTGGAGTGACGAATTGTTATTCGCTATAGGTTCGTTCGGAATATTTCTCGTTCTCGCAGGAATGTTGTTTCCGCAGCAGCTTATAGTCATTCATCGTTGGTGGATGAGTTTTGCAATTGTTTTGGGAAGTGTCGTTTCCCGAGTAATATTGTTTTTTGTATTTTTTTTAATTGTCACTGTTATTTCGTTGGCTGCAAGAATTGTTGGAAAAAAATTCTATCGTGAACATCACGATCGCCGTCAGACATCCTATTGGATTCAACGCGATCACAACAAACCCATCAAGTATGAAAGAATGTCGTAAGGTAATAATATGGCAAAGATTAAAATTTTAACGGAATATTTTTCATTCCTTAAAGAAAATAAAAAATGGTGGCTGCTTCCGATCGTTATTGTCTTGGTGCTGTTCGGACTGTTGATCGTGTTAACAAAAGGAAGTGCTTTGGCACCGTTTATTTATACTATATTTTAATTGTGACAACTCAGTGTTCATAATTTGTTTGCCACGAAAACACTAAAACATAAAATTCCTCTATTTTTTTTCGTTGATTCCCAACTCTTCTGGTAGTAATTCCTTACAGGTCGTACCTACGGTATCGTAGATAGACAAATATCTTTTGTGCGCTTTCGTGTTTTTGTGATTTAGTGGCATATTATTGAATTAATATTTTAATACTGCTGAGTAGTTACGTCTATCTTTAGTTTGCTATTGGCAACCTTAACAAGGTTTAATCTACAATCATCAACACTATTTTTTGCTTCAATAGAAGTGCATCGCGGTATTGGGGTTGTAGTTGTAACGATTGATCAGCAAAGGTCAACGCTTTCTGAAATTCCCGCTTATTCGCGTATGCTGTTCCAAGACCATAATAAATTGTCGCCTGCGTTGAGATTATCTGTTCTTTCTGAGCTATGTGTAATGCTTCGGTAAGGATTTTTATCGCTTCATCAAATTTACCTTGATTGATTTTTATCAATCCCAGATCCAATTTCGGGAATGGATATCCCGGATTTGAATTTATTGAAATAGTATAATGCAGAATCGCCTCGTCAATATTTCCGGTCTGACTTAATGCACTTGCTAACAGATAATGTGCGTAAAAATTATATGGATATTCATCGATCACAGCGCGATAGGTTGTGATAGCCTGTTGAATGTTTCCAGTGATCCAGAACCTCTGTGCTGTCTCATAACATCCTTCATCCCAAACTTTACCCATAGAGTAAACGTCATTGACGATCTTTTTCAATACCGGATCAGCTTTCGAATAAAAACTTTGTTCGACCGAAAAATTACTGAACGGCCATTTTGAAGTGAGATTTTTCATGGAGACATCGGCAAATGCTCGGTCTAACCAGCTAATGTGCAAGCTATCGTCGCTGAACGGAAGTTTATTTACATGTGGCTGACGAGGGAAAATATTCTCTTGTTGTATCTTCTCCACGAAACCATTAGCAATCAAATAGTAGCCGTTTGCTTTTGGATGAAGATGTTCCCAAAATAATGTGGTATCAGAAATTCCGTTAACGCTGTGCTGTCGAAAAATCGAATCGGATGAAAAGAATGGTATCGAATGTTTCGCACAGACATTCTTAATGATAGCATTAATCTTTCCGGGAGCGCGGAATTTTAACAAGTCATTATCACGAGCAGACTCAAAACAGGAATGTGCTTTGGCAAAATCATTCAAACCCGAATAGATCGTACCGAGAAGGAATTGTTGATATGCGTTAGTAGAATCAAGATGCGGCAGAGTATTAAATTTGTTCAGCGCACTATCAAATTTTTTTGATGCGATTACGTTTTGAATTTCAGTGTAGTCATTTGATGGAATTGAATCGTACGCGAACGGGAAGAACTGCAAATTCGATGTTACATCACTTACGATTACTGGAATATTGAACTTTCGAAATGATTGTATGATGTCGAATAAATTTCTTTCGAAATTGTTGAACACTAATTGTGCGTCGTTGGAGTTAAGGTCAACCAATGCACCGTTTGAAACTTGTTTCATCAAATTTGCTTCGAGTGATTGTGTCTGCGGTAAAGAATTTCCGAATGACTGCGCGAGCCGGATAATGGAAAGATTTCTGACGGTATATTTCCATTGTGTGATTACTGGAAATTGTTTTTCTATCCACGAAGCACCGATGCCGTCCGGTCCATAAAATTCGTTGTGTCCGGTATAGATCAACACTAAATCCGGCTGTAGGCGGAGGAACTCTTTTGTCAGATGAAGAATGACGTTGGTGTTGATTGCGGAGGCACCAAGATTGATCACTTCAATCTCTTTTTCGGGATACAGATGTTGTAATTGCCGTCGCACCATTCCCGGAATAGTAGCGGTCATCTGATAGGGAACACCAAACATAGATGATTCACCAACACAAATAATTCGAACGGTGTTTTTGGTTTTCTGTTTTCTTAGCAATGATGGTTTGAATTCCGGCACTAACCGTTCATAGGATGGAAAATAATCTTTTAGAAAACTTCGGTTTATTTGGTACCACTCAATTTGGTCGTAGGTAACGGTGGACGAAAATTTTGGGTGTAGTTCCGGAAAGACCTTTTCGATGCTGAACTCGATACCAACAAAGAGTATTCCTGCAAAGAATAGAGTAGTTACTGCAAATATAATTTTTTTATAAGTGGTCATAATTTTCTGCTTTGTAATAGTCCTCCATAAAGATAATAGAATTTCTGTAAACTATTGTTATTGGGTATCTCTAAAACAATACCAAAAGTTTTTTTTGAGAGTACTATTGACTCTGAACTTTTATTGCCATAAGTTTATGAAAGCCCTTCCATAGAATACGATATAACCAAAGGTATAACTTGGCAGTCACAATTTACGACATAGCTCGAGAAGCCAAAGTAGGGATTGGAACTGTCTCGCGAGTACTCAACAATAGTCCCAAAGTGACAAATGAGACACGAGATCGTGTGGTAACTATTGCAAAAAGGCTTAATTACCAACCACATGCATTTGCCCAAGCATTAGCCCGAAAGCGTTCAAACACGTTAATTGCCGTTATTCCATTTTTCACTAATTATTTTTTTATTCAAGTGCTTCAAGGTGTTCAAGAAACTCTTGCCGCAGTCGGTTACGATCTGATTATTCACGGAGCAAATACACAATTACAATTAGAAGAATATCTTGATCATTCGATGCGAAAGGGAAGAGTTGACGGAACATTGCTCTTCTCTCTTACATTACCGGACCGATTCGCCGAACGTTTTATAGAAAAAAAAAATCCTCTTGTTTTAGTAGATACATTCCATCCGTTGTTCGATTCAATCAGGGTAGATAATACTGAAGGTGCAAAGAAAGCAACAGAACATCTCTTATCTCTCGGGCATAGAACAATTGGAATGCTGAATGCAAATTTAAGCAGTGTTCCTGCACGCGAACGGTTATTGAGTTTCAAAGAAACGATGAATACGCACGGGGTGGATGTGCGGGATGAATATATCATCAATTGTTCCTACACAAAGAATGATGGTTTTAGCCGCGAAGCAGGGTACGAAGGGATGTTGGAGTTTCTACGAAGAGGAGTGAAACTTCCTTCGGCTTTTTTTGTTTCGAGTGATATCCAAGCTATCGGAATGATTGCTGCGTTACGCGAGAATAATCTTCACGTGCCTGATGATGTTGCAATAGTAAGTTTTGATGATATTGAGATTGCAAAATATTTTAATCTTACAACAATGCAGCAGCCGATGTTCAATATGGGAGAACTTGCGGTTAAAAAAATGCTGGAGAGGATCGATAATCCTTCTGCACCGGTCTCTTCAATAAATTTTACCCCTACACTTGTTGTTCGGTCCAGCTGCGGCGCGAATAAAAATTATATTTTAAATGATAATCGATAATAGAAAGAATTGTGTTCACAAGAATTAATCGGAGTGTCGTAATGAAAAAAAATGTTATCGTCTCTTTTTTGACGCTTCTTATCGCTTCATACCTGATTGCAGGAACAACCGGAAAAATTGTCGGTACAGTTACCGATTCTAAAACGGGCGAACCGTTACCAGGCGTTAACATTGTCTTAGTCGGGACAACATTTGGTGCTGTCTCTGATTTTGAAGGGAATTTTTTAATTCTCAATTTATCTCCAGGAACATACACTATCCGTGCTTCATCAATTGGTTATTCGCCGGTAAATTATTCAAATCTGCGGGTTAGCATTGATGCTACAACGCGACAAGATTTTAAGCTAAGTGAAGAAACTGTTATTGGTGATGA
>JANONI010000178.1:0-7050 GCA_031420755.1 Bacteroidota bacterium
ACCCGCAAATATCTCAGCAATTCGGAATTCGCAGCATTCCCACTATGCTTGTCTTTAAGGGTGGAAAAGTCGTTGAACAAATTGTTGGTGCAATGCCAAAGAAAAGTTTGGTCGAAAAGATCAGCCATCATATGAATTAAAAATACGTAAATCGAGATATTGATAAAAAATCCCGCAAAAGCGGGATTTTTTACTATCAAGGGTTAGCAATTTCTCATTTCAATAGATTATGGAATGTCTCTGAAAATTTGTATTTTCAGACTATGGCAGAGAAACAAATCATATCGAACGCAAAACGACCCATTCCGAGTAAACCAGCAAATTTGTTTTTCTCATTCTTCAGTAAAAAGAATAATACAAAATCGAGTGTGCCTCATTCACCATCGGCACGAAAGAAAAAAGTTTTTCAGTATAGCGTACGTAAAGGTGTTAAAACCATTGAAGGTTTTCAGAATGCCTACAATGCTGATGAAGTAAAACGGAATCTCGTTCGTCTTGGATTCGATGTAAAATATGTTCGCCGCCATTATGAATTTCAACTTCAGGCATCGAGCACAGAAATTGTTAGTTTTGTAGTGACCAGTGCGCGTTTACTGGAACAAAAACTTCCCTACAGCGAAGTGCTTCACATTATGGCAAACAATGTGAAAGATAGATATCTTAAAGCAGCGCTGCGAAATATTATTTTAGATCTGAAAAATGGTGTTGATTCAAAAGATGCATTTCTAAAACAATCAAAGGTATTTGGCGAACATGTTGCGTTAATGCTTGGAATCGCATCGAAAAGCGGGGAGATGACGGCGATATTTAAGAGTATTGCCATATTAGTTGAACGCCAAACTGAGTTTAAAAAAGGATTGATTAGTTCTCTTATCATGCCCGCAATTACTTCTCTTACGGTAATGGGGGCGATTATTTTTTACGCAGTGTATCTCGTTCCTAAAATGATGGCTATGCTGGGTCCGATGATGGTAACAACACCGCCGCTCACCGCGGCAACAATGGTAGTCAGTATTTTTTTAAAAGAGAATTACATTTGGATGTCAAGTGTTTTCTTCCTTGCCATAGTCGGTTTTTACGGTTATTTAATGACAGAGGCTGGAAAACTTGCCCGAGATAAGTTTATCATTAAAATTCCTTATGTGGGAAATATTTTGCGGAGTACCAGCACGGAAATATTTTGTCGGGTGCTTGGAATTTTATACACATCATCAAGTGAAAATGTAGATGCAATACAAATTGCCGCCGATGCCAGCGGCAATAAATATCTTTCCTATAGGATCAAAACAGTTACCATCCCTAGTATGTTGAAGTATGGAACCGATCTGGGCAGAGCTTTAATTGCTGCTGATTTCTTTC
Organism: Bacteroidota bacterium; assembly: GCA_031420755.1. Taxonomy (GTDB): domain Bacteria; phylum Bacteroidota; class Ignavibacteria; order UBA10030; family UBA8401; genus UBA8401. The sequence goes on from JANONI010000178.1 coordinate 1,360, forward strand.
CCGATGTATTCATTTCGCGGTTTAGCACAGCAACCGAAACGGGTGCTGTTAAAGATACGGCATCGCAGGTTGCCGATTTTTATCAATTAGAAAACACATTTGCAATGAAGAATCTGATGAGTATGATCGAGATTTCAATAACACTAGTAATCATGATCGCTTTAGTGTTCCTAACGCTTCTTTCAACGGAAACTGCTTCGTTGAATATCCAACCAAATATGTAATTGTCTTTTTTGATGTAAGGTATAACTATGTCGGATCAACTAACTTCTTCGCTTAAAAAAACGCTTACATCGGTTTTCCTTGAAAAGGGTATCGTTGATGAAATAACACTGCGAAAAGCGGAAGAGATACTGAGCAAAGAAGGTTCGCGATCCAGAAATCAATTACTGTATATTCTTATTGATCAATTTAAGATCAGTAGAGATCTTCTTTTTGAGGAAGCAGCAAAATTTTATTCATTTCGTGTTCTGGATGTTTCGAAAGAATCTACGGATGATGGGGTGCTTGGCTTTATACGTAAGGAACTTCAAACGCTCCCCCTGTATATTCGCGAACTCGCTGTAGAAAACAAAGCGCTGCCATATAGAATTGACAATCTTAAAGAAGGAAGATTGTTGATCATCACTCCCGATCCGACAAACCCGGGAATTTATAATATTGCTCGATCATTCAACAACAAGAAATTCGAAATATGTTATGTCCCATTGTCCCAATGGGATGAGATTTGGAATCGTGTTAGTATTGACAAAGCTATTTATAAGGATAGAGAATCAGAATTACGCGATGAAGGTTTTGTTCAGGATGAAGAAGAGGATAATGAAAAATTTGAACAAGCGATTGATGAAGAGATTAGCAGAAGCGGCTTAGTTTCGTTGATCGAAAGTATCTTTGTTGATGCAGTGCGTGTCGGCGCAAGTGATATCCACGTTCTTCCTCGCGGAGAGAAGATAACGGAATTTTACTTCCGGGTAGATGGAAAACTTTCTCGCTGGTATACACATACAGACACACGCGCAGAAGCGGTTGCTGCGGTGGTTAAAGACCGCGCTAAAAATTTGGACCGATTTGAACGTAATTTAGCCCAAGATGGTTTTGCACAGTTGATTATTGATAAAAAAACAATCCGTTTTCGATTATCTGTTATTCCTGTTATTGGGCAAGAGCTAAAAAATAAGTTTGAATCAATCGTTATTCGCGTGCTACGAGAATTGGCAGTTGGTAAAAAGATTGAAGAATTAGGATTTGATCCGTACAGCGAAGATTGTATGAAACGTGCAATTAAAAAACCGTATGGTATTGTTATCGTTACAGGTCCTACGGGAAGCGGAAAGAGTACTACGCTTGTTGCTGCGTTGCGCACAATTATGGATCCTTCATTGAATATCATTACCGTGGAAGATCCGGTAGAATATTTTATTGAAGGTGCACGTCAGGTAAAATTAAATTCCAAATTGGATTTTGAAGGTGCACTTCGTGCTATTCTGCGCCACGATCCTGATATTGTTATGGTCGGCGAAATGCGAGATAAGACAACGGCAGAAATTGCAATCAAACTCGCTAATACCGGGCACTTGACTCTTTCAACACTTCATACCAATGATGCACCCAGCGCACTTTCACGATTATTTAAAATGGGTGTTGAACCTTTTTTAATTGCATACAGCGTGAATATTGTGGTGGCTCAACGATTGATAAGAAAATTATGCCCGCGGTGTAAATCTAAAGTTAAAGAAATAGATTTTCCCATATTAAAAAAAATGGGACTGACTGATGAAGAAATTAGTAACAATACCGTGTATCGTCCTGTGGGTTGTATTGATTGTTTGAAAGGGTACAAGGGAAGAGTTGCAATTCATGAAGCTCTTTACTTTACAAAAGAAATTCGGCAATTAGTGTTAGATGCGGGAGATTCAATTAACGAAGAAGAACTGCGGCAAGCTGGTATCAAAAATGGAATGATAACCCTGCGTGAACGTGCGTTGGATTTATTGAAAACTGGCATAACTTCAATTGATGAAGTTACAACTGTAACGAGCGACGATTAAAAAGAATTGATTAAATGCTATGGGACTTGGCCAAACAATGTTAACAACAATGTTTCTTGTGCTGCTCACAATGGCAGTGGTAAATGCTAATCGCCTGATTATTGATAGGGATATTTTGTTTTACGAACAAGAAGCGTATAAACAAGCAGGGATACTTGCAAATGCATTGCTTCAAGAAATTGTAAGAAAAAAATTTGATTCTAAAGTTACAGGCGTTAATGATACAGACAAAGCTGTATATATGGATTCAAGTCTTTTCGATGCACCGAATAGTCTTGGTCCGTCATCAACCGCTTCGGCGTATGTTAACCCGGGCGGTGCTGCCGATACATATCCTTATAAATCTATAGTAAATACAAACGGTAACTTCTTTGATGATATTGATGATTATAAAGGATACAAAAGATTATCGAACGCTGGCTCATTGGATAGTTTTATTCTTACGGTCAATGTGTATTATGTCGACGTAAGCAATCTTAATGTCAATGCTTACTCGAGAAACTACCGAAAAAGAATAGATGTTACCGTTTCAAATTCAAAATATTTAAAAAAAAATTTGGTTTTTAGTACTATTGCTGCATACTAATGGGAGTTATTTTAGACATTATAGGTTCGTTTGTGGTTCGCGCAGCAATTGTTGTTGTTATACTTAACCTGATGATAAACCTTCACGAATCACTTTCAAAAAGCACGGATAGAATAACTTTGAATGAGAGTATCACTAACGCTGGACAGGTAATTGATGCCGATATTAAATTGGCAGGATTTAGAGCAACCAAGGATTTTGCTATAGCCCAAAATAATAATATTAGTTTTTCTTATGGCGATACAGCTATACTCAACACATCCATTTACACGATTAGATATTACATTAGTCCAACAACACCGGCGGCTGCGCATAAAATTTTATACCGCACCATAAATGGTGCTGCACAATTGGAAATAGCGAGAGATATTTTATCTTTCAGTATAGTGTATTACAAAGTAGATGGAGATACATTGGCTACGTATGGAACAAATGTTACAGGAATTAAATCGATATACATAACATTAGTTATGGAATCAAAAATGACCGAACGAACGTATCAAGGACCAGCAGGAGATACTTTGGCACTAACTGTAAAGTGGGAAAGGCACTTTTTTCCTGAAAATTTGTAGATTTCTTCAACTTATTGCAAAAAACTAGTAATTGCCCTTTTTGTGAGATAGGTCATCTACAGCAATAATTATAAGTATCTAATAAGTATTTACTTGCGTTGAATGGGAGTTATTACTAATTTCAACACAGCAACTAATCCAACAAAGTAATCATGAGCACTTCAAAAGTCATAATGCTATCTGGGATATACCTAATCTTAGGTTCGTATACTATTAGCTTTGGCTTAGCCGATGAGTCGAACTTTCAGCTCTCCTTAAATACTGTAAATGCAATACAAGCCGAGCAGATTGCAAGAACTGGTATTTCATTGGCAATGACAAAAATGGGTGGCAATTCTTCAACACACACATTTTCCGGTGTTACTGCTTCGGTTATGAGTGGTGCAGTCGTTTATTCTGCTACCAGTACTTCATCAACACAATCTCAGATCATTTCAACCGGAACTTTTAACGGAAAAACTATTGTAGTGAAAGCAGTATTCAGTTATGATCGAAATCGTTGGAGAATTATTCAAATGTACATTCCACCAACCGCATAACAACGAACCCAATCTCTAATTTCCTCTTTCAATCATTTTCTTGTCTTGCAATTCGTACACATTTTTTCTACTTTCATCACGCTGCATTTCTAAGAGTATTTTTTTTGGGGTAACAAAGTTTCATATCACTTTACAAATTAACCTTCCAAACAATTGATAATGATTGTCGTAAGCAATATCGTATTATTCGCAAATTCTTACTTGCGTATCGTTCATCGAATGAGCGTGTTGATGGTTGCGCTTTGTATTGGTGTGATGTTTGCCTATTCCCAAGTAACAGAATTTGTTCCAAAGAGCAGAAAAGAAATACAAAAGGATAATCTTACTGAACAAAAAGAACGAAAACGGATATCCTCTTCCGGCATTTTCTCCGTAACAAAAACAAAGTTTATCTTTCGATTTGGGAAAGTTGATAAAACCGGAACGGCGGAATCTCTTATTCGATATGATAGTAAAGGAAACAAAACAAAAGAAACATTATACAGCGCAAGGGATGGAAAAATTGAATCAACAATTTCTTATGCATATAATAAAAACGGGAATCTCTTTGAAGAAATAACAAAGAAGAATGAAGTTTCAACAAAAATTATTCATCGGTATAACGTATCAAATCATAAGATCGAATCAGTATTCTATAAATCTGACGGAGCCGTAGAACGGAAGATTTCGTACGTCTACGATGATTCAGGATTACTTCTTGAAACGATTGGTCGATTGGATGATGGCAGGATTTTCATGAAGGATACATATCTTTATGATGGAAATGGAAATATTATAGAGTTCAAAAATAATCTTAAGAAATATGTAATGGAGTATGATCAGTTTGGCAATATCACTTCAGTCTCTAAATTCAATAGATATTTTAAGGCACAGGATAGTATTCAATTCAATCTTAATGAAGTATTTACAATGGAATATAATCGGTTCGGAAATCTTCTTGAATTGCGTTCATTGAGGCCGGATAATACATTGAAAGCCAGAACAAAATATCTCGTCAATGAAAATGGCCAGATACTTGAAGAAAAGGAATTTACCGCCGAAAATAGATTGGTGTATTTGAGAATATTAAAATATGATAAGAATCAGAATTTAATTGAAGAATCAGGTGTGGATCGTGTATTAAAGTTCAAAAATATTTACAAATATGATTCAAGAAGTAACAGAACGGATTGGATATCGTACGATCAGATCAATGAACCGATTACACTGATGAAATATTCTTTTGGCCGCTATGCAGAAATGAATGCCCAAGGCAATCAAGTTAAGTCAAAAGAATTTGACTCACTTCTTATTGGCAACAATGGTGACCCGCTGGAAAAGAATGAATTTTTTCAAATACTCGGATGTCGTATCATTGCTCCCGACGGAACATATCTCGGAATGGTTTTAGCGGATACTGCAAACCCTCAATCAATTGTCAATACTAGGGGACAGTATGGGTTCAATCAATCGCAAACAAGCATCTTTAATTCTACAATTCCATATGGCGGAGCCAATGGATTGTTCAGCCCATTTAATCCTGAAAGTCCCAGTCCACCGTCAATTTATAAAGATGGAAAGTTCTTCACCTATTTTACTGAGAACGAAAATTTTCGCCCACGTTCATCTCCGCGACAACTTATGCAATTCTTAAGGATATTATCGCGGCAAAATTAGATTGTAATGGGCATCTCTAAAATCTATTTGATCGTTTCTTAAAAAATATAAAACCTTGCGAAGGTTCAGCAAAATTCTTTTATAACCTTCGCAAGTCCCAAAGGGACACCTTTGGTGGTTGCTTGCACAGATTACATTTTGATGTTTTTAGAGATGCCCTAATGTCATTACTCGTAATAAAAACCTGACTTGTCGGGTTTTTTTGTTTCCATAATGTAATTGAAAAAACAAGCTCTTTTGCGTATCTTCTATAACGCAAAGAGTAACATTTTATATAATCCCTCTTTAGG
>JANONI010000179.1:0-2436 GCA_031420755.1 Bacteroidota bacterium
GAAAATTCGTTCTTTCCGTGTTTATCCGCGGTCAATTTTTTTAAAGCCAATATTTTTAGAGATGCCTTATACTCACATCTCTATACTCGAAAATTTCTGGTTTGTTTACGCTTTGCGAAATCTGTCAAAAGACTTTTTGTATATTGGTTCTACTAATTCATTGGAGAGACGGTTTACAGAACACAACAATGGATTGCTACAATCCACCAAGGCATACAGACCTCTAACAATCGCTGCTTTTATAGGTGTTGAGACAGAACAAAAAGCCAGAGAATTAGAAAAATATTTTAAGACTGGTTCTCGTAAAGCGATTCTAAAGAAAAGATTTTTGATTGAATAATTTACGAATCCTTTAGCAAACGAAGTCCCGCAGTTTTTAGCGGGACGTAGTTTGCCTCCCTCTCCGCACCAATAAAAAAGCCATCCAAATTGCGGATGGTTTTTTTATTTTTGAACTTAAATATTTACATTTTTGTTTAAGATTAAGGGTAGTTCTAAAAATTAGTATTTTTAAAAATTTATGCGAAGCATGCATACGCAACGCAGAGAACGCAGAGTTCGCAGAGAATATTTACATTTTTAGAACCGACCTTAAAATTATTAAAGCAACTAAATCGTCTTACTATTCGTAAACTCTACCGTCCTCTTGATAAGTTTATCTATACATTTTTTGAAAGTAGTTCAATGCACAAATTATTAATATTATTTTTTCTATCGGTCACAATATTACTCGGTCAAGAAAAAGCCGTTCTGAGCGGATTTGTAAGAGAAAAATCTGATAGAGAATCTCTTCCGTATGTAAACGTTCTCATTAAAGAATTAAAAATTGGAGCCTCAACCAACATCGAAGGGTATTATGCAATACCAAATATTCCCGAAGGCGAGTTTACAGTAGTTGTTTCACTTCTCGGATTCCAATCATTTACATTCAAAATTGATACTCGGCAAAATAAAAAAATTGTCCAAGATATACTCCTTTCCGATCAGGCACTACAAGTGACCGAAGTTGTTATCAGTGCAGAGAAAGAAGAAGAAAAGCGAAATACACAAGTCGGTAGGATACAAATGCGGGCAAAAGATGTTGCTGCACTTCCAACCATTGGAGAAGCCGATGTTTTTAGAGCGCTTCAGCTTATGCCCGGAATAAAAGCTACATCTGAAATTTCAAGCGGATTGAATGTGCGAGGAGGAAGCACCGACCAAAATTTGATTCTACTTGATGGCACTGTTGTCTATAATCCTTCTCATCTTTTTGGTTTCTTTTCTACATTCAACAATGATGCTGTAAAAGATATAGATATGATGAAAGGCGGTTTTCCCGCAGAATTTGGCGGCCGTCTTTCTTCGGTGTTAAACGTAACAAATATTGATGGTGATCGGGTTGAGACTCATGGAAAAGCTTCGATAAGTTTACTCAGCACACGCCTTACCGGCGAAGGTCCCGTTGGAAATGGTTCATGGTTCCTTTCCGGACGAAGAACATATTTTGATACGTTCATTGCTGCGGCAAAACTTGATACCGGAAAAGACGCTTTACCTTTGTATTATTTTTACGATGCCAATGGAAAAATAAATCAAGACTTTGGAAAAAATGATGCGGGGCATGCTTCGCATAAACTCTCCTTCGTCGGATATTTTGGTCAAGACGATCTAAAATATTCTCTTGGAAACAACGAGATTAAGTTGAACATGCGTTGGGGAAACAAAACCGGAGCAGTGAAATGGACTCACGTTTTTAGCCAAACATTGTTTTCCAATTTTACAGCATCATACAGTCATTATGCAGCACTCATTGGGGCAACATTCGGAGGGGTTGGATTTACGCAAGATAATAGTGTGGACGATCTTTCGTTGAAAGGTGATGTAGATTTTTTTGCTTCGAATGATCATTTGGTAAAAATGGGGATCTGGTATTCACAATATGATATCAGATATAAACAAAGCGGTGATGGTGAGCCATATAAATTTCAAGAACGTCCGGCACAGATATCCTTTTATGCTCAAGATGATTGGACAATTGACGAACGATGGGTTATTAAATCAGGATTACGATTTGAATATCAAGATGCTTCAAAAGCAGCGAACATTGGTCCCCGTTTATCACTACGATACAATATTGATGAATATTCTATGATCAAGTTCGCTTCAGGATTGTATTATCAATTTTTGAATGCGGTTCCTGCTGGAACAGATAACGGATTCTCTCCTTTTGACATTTGGGTCCCGATCAATGAAAAAATGAAACCAAGCAGAGCAATTGATGTGGTGTTAGGGTATGAGACAAAATATTTTGAAGAGTATAATCTTTCAATCGAGACATATTACAAAAAATATTTTGACGTACTTCAATTTAAAAATGAGATTGTGCAATCAACAAATACTGAAGATTTATTTCACGTTGGAGATGGACGTTCGTATGGATTGGAAATATTTCTT
>JANONI010000180.1:0-5689 GCA_031420755.1 Bacteroidota bacterium
TCCTTCTGCGATCAACGACTGCGGACTGAAGAGAGGATAGACTGAAAATTCTATCCATCCTTTTTTCTTTAACAATTCAGATTCGAGAAGAACATTGTACACATGGTGTCCCGGATATCCTTCGTGAGCGGCAAGATCGACCGCGCGGTCAATGAAAATCGGGAAATCGGTGTTGACTTGAATTATGCTGTGCGCATTCCCTTTGTACCAATTATATCCGCTCCACGCTTTGTTGGTTACGTATTCGACCACAAAACTTTCGTTCTTAGGAAGTGCGATGAATTGTTTTGTGCGTGCGCGGCATTCATTGATTGCGCGGATGAAAACGGTGTCGAGTTTTTCTTTTGGAATGATGAATTGATTTCGAAACTGTTGATACCGTTCTTGAACACTTCCGGATCCCGATGGGAGTGCTTTTCCAAGTTCGGATAGTATTTTCTTAAAATATGATTCGGAATATTTTGGAGGTTTGACATCATAGAGTTTTTTTGCTTCTTGGTCGAACGAATATTGTGTCCCCGACAACATTTCGATCTTTGTAAATGCAGCAGAAAGTTGTTTGTGCAAATACGTTTTACGGAGTAGTGATGATTTGTCTTTTTTCGGTACACGAACGCGTTTTAATCTCATCGTGATTGCATCGGCTCTGTCTTTCAGTGCGGTCAATTCGTATTTTGTTTTTTTAGATGCATCCTGCCATTCCTTCGGTCCATAATATGCATCCACAAAATCGGGATCGTGCTGACCGATATCGAGTATCAATCGGACGTATTGTGCTGCAATGTCATTCATTGTAATTATTTTTCGTTGTGCGGCAGCAGTGTTAAAAAAAAGGAATATGACATATAAAAATATTGAGGCGGTGTTGAAATGCTTCATAGGTTTCTTTCAATTGTTGTTAGTGTTATTTCAAATCTCTTACCGCGGAGGACGCAAAGGTCGCAAAGAAGTATTTTGAATGTTTAAAACAATCTCTGCGTTCTTAGCGGGCTTTGCGGTTAATTCATTTTTAAAAATAGTTGTAATCAGCAAGATATTAATGTTCGTTAACATCCTTCGACGCGCTCGTCTAAAAGCAGACTCGCTTGCTCAGGACAATTATTCATTATCCATTTTCAATTGCTCTTCCTATGCACCATTGTCGGAGAAGATTGATCTGTTGCCATAATAATGATATTGCTCACATTTACATGAGCAGGTCGTGTTGCTGCCCAAACAATTGATTCAGCAATATCGTCCGGACTAAGCGGAGTTAATCCTTCGTACACTTTTTTTGCACGCTCGTTGTCGCCGTGAAAACGAACCATACTAAATTCTGTTTCCACCATTCCAGGATCGACAGAGGTAACGCGAATCGGCGTTCCGAGCAGATCCATTTTCATTCCTTGCGATAGCGCGTTGACCGCAAACTTTGTTCCTGCGTACACATTTCCTTTGGGATATGTCCAATGTCCTGCAACCGAACCGATATTAATAATGTGTCCTTCCTTTCGTTCAATCATACCGGGAAGAATTGCGCGTGTTACATAGAGCAATCCTTTCACGTTCGTGTCAATCATCTCATCCCAATCTTCGATTGCAGCATCTTGAATATTATCTAATCCGCGCGACAAACCGGCGTTGTTAACGAGAACGGAAATATTTTTCCACTCATCGGGAAGATTGTTCAACGCCGATTCAACATTTTTTTGATTACGCACATCAAGTTGAAATGCGTGTGCTTGAATAGTAAATTGTTTCTGCAACTCGTCGGCAAGCGATTGAACTTTTTCGGCTCGCCGTGCGCAGATAAGAATGTTCGCGCCAAGTTCGGCAAATTTTATTGCTGTTGCTTTTCCGATACCGGACGATGCGCCGGTGATGAAAACGATTTTGTTTTTGAGATTTGTCATAAAAAATTATTCAATAATGTGAGCCACAGATTCACAGATTAAAATAATAAAAAAATCCGAGAATCTGCGGTAAAATGCTTTAAAGTTTATTGCGATATGCCAATCCAATTGGTGAATATTGAACGGAAAATCCTGTGATAAATTGATTCCTGTTTCCAATACTGGCGAACAGTCCCGGCGAAAATCCCCATAGATTGATCACGCCCGGATAGATGTTCAACCGGACTTTTTCATTGATGCGATTCGATGCCATTAACGATGCGAGTACAGAATTTTCTCTGTCATAAAATATCCCTGCAATATATCCAAGAGATACGGTAACGGTGCGTGCGCCATTGGTAATGTTCACCGTACGAAGTTCGCGTGCCGCTGCACCAAATGCAATAGTAACACTTTCATTGTTGGGCTGCAGGAATGATAATCCGAGCATTCCATTGTCTCCGAAATGGTAAAACAAACTTGTGCGGGATAAAAACGGAAGTTGATACTTCATAATGTAATATTGCCCATGATTTTCTAATGTATTGAATTCCGGATTCCATGTCGGCTGCCCGGGCCACGCAGACATGTGAAGTGTCGTACTGAAAAATTCTGCTACGGCATCCGAAGTGAACAGCAGCGCACCGCCAAGATTGAAAATATAAACATCGGCGATCGGATCAACATTCGGTCCGATAAAAACATCGTTTTCAACAGATTCATTCACAAAATGATATGCCGCAATGGTAAGTGTTGAGAAAAGAGCGGGATATGGAAATTCATGAAACCGGTACCACTCAAACATCATTCTCGAATCCATTCCGCCGCCGATGAAGTGGAGCGTGTAGTTTGGTAACCACTGCGCTTTTTCTATCATAAAACTTGTCGGAAAAACTTCCTGCCCGATGAATCTGCTCCAGCCGAATTTATTGATCTGCGTGAACGGATCGGAAAGATTGTTATAAACGTTCCGAGCGCCGATATAAAACTTGATTGTGGAGAGTTTGCGAGAGTGCGTTGCCGATTGCAGAATATCGAATCCCGCGTTGATGATGAGAGAACCGGGATTGATCTGTGACTCTGATCCGTAGTTTTTTCCAGAATAAAAATAATATCGATCTTGTGCGGATGAAAACTGAGGAGATAAAAAGTAAAAAGTAAAAAATAAAAACGACTACGATGGACTACGGTTTCCCGCTCAAGTCCAGCATTTTTACGTTTGAATTTTTCAGATATGGCTTGAATTGCGGGTCTTCGAGTGAGCACAGTTTTTTCACAATATCGGCAACACGGTTTCCGTTTGCAAGTGTTGTTTCAATATCCTGTATCAATTCTTCTGCGCGCGGTGTTCCGAGTTTTTTCTTCATCACCTGCAATGTCAGCATCATAATCCCCAGCGGATTATTGATCTCGTGTCCGATGGTAACGGCAAGTTCCATAATTGCTTTTTCGTGCTGATATTTTGAAAGTTCCTGTTGAAGTGCAGTGATGCGAAGTCCAACATTAATGCGGGCAACCAATTCTTTATCGTTGAACGGTTTTGTCATGAAATCATCTGCGCCGAGTTCCATTCCTTCAATCTTATCTTCAGACGTATCGCGAGCGGTCAGCAGAATAAAATAGGTGTATTTCAGTTCCGGATGTTTTTTGATCTGTTTGCAAAATTCCGTGCCGTCCATTACCGGCATCATCCAATCCGAAACGATCAACTGAGGATGAAGTTTTTCCGCGGCGGCAAGACCAAGCTTTCCGTCTTCGGCAACGTGTACCTCGTAACCCAATGCGGTTAGGCGCTTTTGGAGGAAAGAGCGGATGTAGTTGTCATCATCAACAACAAGAATTTTGATAGCCATACATTACACTTCATTTTTGGGTAAAAGAGGCTGAACAAATATAACCTTTTCCTTATCAAGTGCAACTGTACCGGGCGGCGCCCCCTTCGGCTTATGAACGTACTTTCGTTCGGTCATCGCCACCGGTACATGTTTTGCATTTTTCATTTTACTGTAATACGCCGCTATGGAAGCCGCTTGTTCTATCGCTTTCTTAGACGGCATCCCCTGAGTGCCGCCAAGTTTTAATACAACATGCGAGCCGCTTGAACCTCGCGCGTGAAACCACAGATCGTTCGGCTTTGCAAATTTGAACGTCAGCAGATCGTTGTTCGCGCTGTTCTTGCCTGCATAGACTTTAAAACCGCCTTCTACAGCAAACATCTTGAATGGTGGAAGTTCTTCCTGTTCTTTTTCCGTCATATACCCAAGTTCTTTAACCATTCCCCCATACGAGTGTAAGTAATTTTTCCATGAAACGCTCTCACGAATGCCGTTAGACTTTTCTAATAAGTCTTTCAGCGAGGACTCTCTTTTTTTAAGGATCGCTAACCGCAATTGTGATTCTTCTTTGGCGGTCTTCGATTTTTTTGCTTTATCGTAAAATCGTTCCGCATTTTTTTGTGGTGGAAGGGAAACATCAAGCGGAATGACAACATTTTCATTCTCAGCGTACGAATTTTCCACCGTAATAGATTTCATTCCTTTTTTTATACTATGAAGATTTGCCGTTAACAGATTGGCGAACAATTGGTACTGTTCCGCGCGCGCTGATTCCGCAAGCTCCGTTTCAACCGCCCGAATAGTGCGAGCAGCTTTTTCCAATTCTTTCGTCAGCCAGTTGACGATCTCTTTTTTCTTTTGCAGGAAGGAAGATGTTGAACGCTCATAGCTGATGAATTTTTGAATGCCGATAAAAATATCGTTGTATGTTTCCATTCGATACGATGAAAGATGCGAGAGCGGAACAAGTGAAAAACAGACCGGTGATTGCTCGTCAAAATAAATGACCGGGAAAATATTTTTCAGTGACAACAATTCCTTAATGATCTTCTTCGTTATATCGAATATTACATCATTGTCATTTCCGCGACTTGTCCGCCGTGCTTTATCTTTTGGCGGAATGCGGGAATCCAGAGAACTAATTTCTGATTTTTCATTTACAGCAGAAGAACAGCGAAAAAGAATCTCATTCGCTAATGTCGTCCCAAGTTTCGGCACAGCTTTTTTCAACAGTTTTAGGGAGTCGTCATTCCCGAATGTTCCCGTGCGAAGCATCCTTCGGATCGGGAATCCATCGTGAAACGGCATTATATCATCAATAACAATTTCACGCTCTACTTTTTGAAGTTCGCGAGTTGTCGAGAGCAATTCTTTCTTATTCAAGAACGCGTCAATGATCGTTCCGCGTTCATCACACAACACAACATTCGATTTCGATGCGAACATATCAATACACAGAAACAGATCACCGGATATTTTTATATAAAGAGTTCTGTCTGCACTGCTGATATACACCGATTCGATATGGTTATCAATAAGTGAAGGGAAGAGATCAACAGAATTTTTTCGTTGGCGGAACATGCCGCTTCGGGCAACGATATAATTCTCCCGCGCGGTGCAGGAGATGGTTATCGTGTGCGGTTCCGGAGCATAAAGAACAATGGAAAGTGTATTTTTATCCTGCGAATAGATCTCCGCAATAACTGTGCGAACGTAGCGTTGCTGCAATAGTTTTGCACAGTGCAGCAGTGTAAAATAATTTGAAAGCATAAAGAAAGATACGAAAAGAGAGAGGGAATTGCTTTAAAACAAGCGTTTCCAACTTCCTACTTCTTTCCCTTGCTATACTCCAACGCCGCCTTCACAAAATCTCTGAATAATGGATGCGGAGTAAGCGCGCGGGATTTCAATTCGGGATGGAACTGTCCGCCCACGAACCATGGATGATCTTTTAATTCTGCAATCTCTACCAGATTATTATCC
>JANONI010000181.1:0-7612 GCA_031420755.1 Bacteroidota bacterium
CGAACTGCAGAATCTTTCTCAGCTTTTCTAAATGCGTCGAGCAATTCTATTTTCATCTGTTCATTTACCGCATTGTAACTTTCCGGGCGATTGAATGAAATGGTAAGTACATTTTCTATAATTGAGTAGAGGACTGTTTGGTATGTCATAAATTTAGAAGTGATTATAATGGTATTTCCCATTCGCCAGGTTCTATGTGCCGAATGATATCTCTGCTTGCGTGAATGACCGCAACGATATAACAATCTTTTTTATACAATTTGTAAATAACTCGATAAGAACTATAAATTATTTCTCGGATTGATTCATCTGAAAATTCAGGAACTATTCTGCCTGAAAATGGGAGTAGTGATAAACGGCGAGGCGATTGGATGAGTTTTGTTCCGACTCTTTCAGCGTACACGTGTGAATCTTGCGCGATGAAATCAATAATTTCACGGACATCCTTTAACGCCGGAGACGTCCAGATGACTTTAGCCATTGGCTGACCTTTTTTTCTGCATCCTGTTGGGAAACCACGTCACCTTTTTTAATCGCTTCTAATCCACGTTCTATTTTTTCTCGAACGTATAAGTGATATTGAATATCTTCATACGTACTCCGTTCCGGAAGAGATTTAATTAATGCCAATGCTGCGGATTTTGGTTTCATTATTTTATAACCCCTTTTAGTAAACGTATAGAAAGATTTTCTTTGTCTCAACCCGTTTTAAAACAAAAGAAACGATCGTTTCCGGCTGCTTCTTTTCTGTGTTTAATTCGATAAATTAAAATCAGTTTTTTCTTATCGTCAATTTCATATAGAATTCTGTAATTGCCAGACCGAATTCTATAACCTTCCTTATTGTGTAATTTTTGAATTCCGACCGGACGAGAATCAGATTCCAGTTGTGATATTTGCGAAAGTATCTTGAAGGTTTCCTTATCCGGTAAATTATCAAGATCTTTTTGAGCAGTAGGTGTAATGTTAACTGTGTAAGCCACGCTTCTTTAAATATTGTTGTACGGTTACACTTTTTCCGCGAATTTTCTTTGCCTTTTCGAGATCAGAAATATCTTCGAGAAGTTCAATCGCTTCACTTAACGCCGGATTCGTCTTCATACTCTCCCAGTCTTTGCGATTAATCTTTATGTGAGATTTTGTTTTAGTGAGCGTCATTTATTCTCCAATCGTTATATAAACATACAGAAAGATTTTCTTTGTCTCAACCCGTTTTAAAACAAAAGAAGCAACCTATTACGGTTGCTTCTTTATTTTCGTTAAGTCACGCTTTTGTCAAAGCGCAGCGTGACTCACCAGCATAAATAACAGGGTTACTAATCCTTTTTCTTTCTGCTAACCATTTTACGCACAACTTTGTGATCGCGCGATTTGTGTTCTCTTTCTTCAGGAATTAAAGACTTCCAGTCCGGTCCGCCATGCGGTTTCGGTCTGTCGAAACTTCGTGTTTCGGTAAATGATTCCCGTTTTTCAAAATTATGTTCTCGTTTCTGTACGTCGGATGAATCACGTTTTCCAAAACCACCCTCTCTACGACCACCAGCGAATGAAGGCTTCTTTCCGAAGCTGCGACGTTCGCCGCCAAACGAATCTCGTTTTACGAATCCGCTGGGTTTACGTTCTCCACCAAACGATTCACGCTTTACGTATCCGCCAGTTTTACGTTCTCCACCAAACGATTCACGCTTTACGTATCCGCCAGTTTTACGTTCTCCGCCAAACGATTCACGCTTTACGTATCCGCCAGTGTTACGTTCTCCACCAAACGATTCACGCTTCACGTATCCGCCAGTTTTACGTTCTCCGCCAAATGATTCTCGTTTTACAAATCCACGGTCTTTGTTCTCTCCACCGAATGAATCGCGTTTTACGTATCCGCCTTCTTTGCGTTCTCCCCCAAATGATTCTCGTTTTGGAAATCCGGAATTTCGTTTTTCTCCTCCGCCAAATCCACCACCGCTTCTTCGATCATCTCGCTTGAATCCTTCTCGTCGGTCAGGACGGCTGCCGAAACTCGAACGTCTATCCGTTCCTCGGTCATTTCGTTTGAAACGATCTCTATTTTCTCCGCGATGTTCTCTGTTAAAATTTGGTTCATCGTTAGATTGATGTCCCGTTTCCGAATGATTCGATTGATGAATTTGTTTTTCTTCCACTTTATTGTAATCAAAGTCTGGATATTTTTTTATTTCTACTTTTTTTCCGATGAACTGTTCGATCTTTTTCACATGTCGCGCTTCACTTCGTGTTACGAATGTTAGTGCATCGCCGGTTGAGAGTGCACGTCCCGTGCGTCCAATGCGGTGGAGATAATCTTCAGGGAAAGTCGGGATGTCGTAGTTGATCACATGCGAAATTCCTTCAACGTCAATACCTCGTGCGGCAACGTCAGTCGCAACCATTACTTTATATTGACCTTGTTTAAATCCGGCAAGTGCGCGTTGTCGCTGCGCCTGCGTTCTGTCCGAATGGATTGAAATTGCCTTGACTCCGTTCTTATGCAAATTGTTGGAAACTTTTTCTGCGCCGACTTTCGTTTTGGAAAATACCAGCACACTGTCCAATTCTTTCGATTGAAGGATATGAAGGAGCAGGCTCAATTTTTTGTCGTCATTCACAGAATAAAAATGCTGCGTTACTGTAGTTGCCGGTGTTCGCTGATGACCGACTTCAATCAATTCCGGATTTTTTTGTATGTTCTTCACCAATGCGCGAACTTCTTTGCCCATTGTGGCAGAAAATAACAGCGTCTGCCGCGTAGATGGTGTTTGTTTAATGATCAATCGCATATCGTCGATGAATCCCATGTCGAACATTCTGTCCGCTTCATCCAGCACAAGAACTTCTACGTGCGAAAGATTTACGCTTCTCCGTTCTAAGTGATCGATCAAGCGTCCCGGCGTTGCGATAAGAATATCTACGCCGCGTGATAATTGCTTTAATTGATTTTGAATGTTTGTTCCGCCATAAATTGAAAGAGCTTTCACCGGAAGAAATCGTCCGTATTGTTTTACGGCATCTTCAATCTGTTGTGCAAGTTCGCGCGTTGGAGTAAGAATGAGTGCTTTAATGTGATGATTCTTTTCCGTTTGTTCCGCTAAGCGATTAAGAATTGGAAGAGTAAATGCTGCTGTTTTGCCAGTTCCTGTTTGCGCACTGCCGATAATATCTTTGCCGGCAACTGCCAGCGGAATTGCACGCGCTTGAATTTCAGTTGGAGTGGAATATCCGGTCGCAAGAATTCCTTGCACAAGTCGGTCGTTAAGACCAAGGGCTTGAAAAGCCATTATTTTAGATCCTTTTGTTTATTATTTGCCGCAAACAAGCGCAGAAACAGACAAATGACTCTCGTTCCGAGCATAGCGAAGAATCTCAAACGAGAATACTCGCAGGGTGTTGATGTGTGGCAAAAAGTGTGTTAAAAAATGACTCGCTGCTTTTTGGATGCAGTGTGCGGAAGGAAAATCCTAATGCGAATTGCCATCAGAGAAGCGTGTCGTATATCCGCTTCTGAGACAGTGTTAGATTTTCAGATGCGGTGTTGCATATTTGCAACGGTTAAAGATACAAAAAGAAACGGAGAGTTCCAATTAAAGTTTGTTAACAAATCAAATATTGGGCGGTTCTAAAAATGTAAATATTCTCTGCGAACTCTGCGTTATCTTTGCGTTCTCTGCGTTAAATTTTAAAAATACTAATTTTTAGAACTGCCCTATTGTTCGAGCGAAAAATTACTGACTGATGTTACGCCGTGCCTGTCCGAAGGACTGCTTCGCATAGGAGTGACATAAAGAATGATTTTGTATTTATGCGTAACGTGAGTTACTGAGGGTTGGAACTTATTTGTAGATTAATTGTTTAATTATGAGGCAATTGGTTTTTCAAACAGAAACAAGTATATTACCATATGAAATTTACGGCGCTAATTTTATCATTTTATTTCTTCACAATGTCAGTGTTCCCATGTGCTGATATGTTGACAGGATTAAATATTGCCGGAGAAGTTCATACGGAACAATCAACGGAATCATCACAAGATGGTTGTTCTCTGTTCTGCATTTGTAATTGTTGTGGTACTGTGGTGCCAATTGCGCTCTCTATTTCTACATCGGAAAACCCGTATACCCATCCTACATTTTTTGCATCATATTCTGAACAACCAATCTCAGAATTTAGTTACACAGTCTGGCAGCCGCCAAAACAAGCATAACACCTTCTTTTTTTTATCTCAATTCTTAGATCCTTTTCTCTTTACGTAGGGAGAGGACAATCAACATATATTTTTAAGGAGTCAACGTGAGAAACATTTTTCTCGTTGTCTGCATTCTGTTAATGAATAGTAATTTCATTGCGGCTCAGACAATAAAGAACATCTCATTGCAAGATGCGATATCGATAGGACAGGAAGTCCATCCCGATATTCTTCAAGCAAAGCAGGAGATCAAATCAGCGCGCGGCAAGGTGCTGCAAGCTGGTAAAATTCCAAATCCCGAAATTGGTTTTTCCTTCAACGAGATCCCATCAGGATACAAAGTTAGTTCTGCGAATGAAAAAGATATCAGCATTTCGCAGTCATTCGAGTATCCGACAAAAAGAAGCAGTAGAATTTCCAGTGTATCCTATGATGAACGAATTGCCATTGCCGCTGTTGAACAGATCAAAGTAAAGGTAACCGCCGGGATTAAAAAGGCATATGTCAATGTTCAATTCACACAGATCACTGTTCGAAATATTGAAATGCAGATATCAATGTTTCGGGATTTTCAGACTTCAGTCACTGATAAATATAAGACCGGTGAAACGAAATACTTAGATGTCTTACGCATTGAAGTTGAAACTGCACGTTTGCAGAACGAACTATTAGCAGCAAAGAGCGGCTATTTTAAAATGCAATCAGAATTGAAAAATAGTATCGGTGATTCGAATGCAGTGTTGTATTCGCCGGAAGATTCGTTGAAGTTCACGCCGATCAATGGCGATAAAGATTCACTGATTGAATCTTTGACGAAACACAGTAATGCACTTGCGCTGAATAGATTGCGGATTGAAAAACAAGAAAGTATCCTCACACTTGCAAAGACAAGTTATTACCCTGATTTCGGAGTTGGTGTTGCATACCAGCACAGAACTCCATCAAATTCTTTTCTTGGCGTTGAAGTAAAAGTTGCGGTGCCGCTCTGGTTTTGGCAGGAACCTCAAGGTCAAGTGGAAGAAGCGTCCGCTCAATTACGTATTGCAGAACTTCAATTGCGTTCTGTAGAACGAAAGATTCGGAATAATTTAAATAGTGCATTCACCAATGTTCAATCAACAAAACAGCAGGTAAACAATTATGAACAAATACTGAATAAAGGATTGAAGGACATTATGTCTGTTGCGTTAACCCAATACCGCAACAATCAACTTGATCTTTTGAATCTGTTTGATGTGTACCGATCATATCGGACAACGCAAGCAGAGTATATCCGTTCTATTGCAAACTATCAACAGGCGCTTGTTGAATTTGAAATAGCAGCAGAACTATCCATTGAATAATATTTTTTTGAGGACAAAATGAAACAATTAATAAATAAATCATTGATTACAATAATAAGTATTTTCTTTACAACAATATTTATTGGATGCGGGAAGGTTGATGAAAAAGAAAGTAATGCTGAAACAAGTGGACATCACGAGGAAGAGATTCATGCCACAACTGTTCATCTTGATAAGCATAAAATTTTCCACGCCGGAATAAAAACTGAGATCGTAAAAGAAAAATCAATTGCCGTCCCTCTAACATTGTCGGGGAAAGTTGGATTTGATGAACGGAAAATAGCGCACATTACATCTCGTATTGCCGGTCGTGTTGAAACGTTAAACGCTTACACTAACGATAACATTGCAGCAAAGGCAATCGTTGCAGAAATATACAGTCAAGAATTCATTGCGTTGCAATATGAATTCCTACAGGCGTTAGAACGAGTAGAGCGTTCACGGATGGGAACTCACGAAGAACAATCTACTGCAAACTCTCTCTTTGAATCTGCAAAACAAAAATTGACTATTCTTGAATTGCCCGAAACAGAAATAAATGAATTGGCTTCAACAAAAATTCTGAAACAGTATTATTCCATTCGCGTTCCATTTGCGGGAACAATTCTTGCAAGCAGCGTGAAAAAAGGAATGTTTCTCCAATCCGGCGACGAATTGTTTGACTTCGCCGACCTTTCATCGGTGTGGGTGTTAGCGGATGTATATGAACGGGATTTACCGCGCGTTCACACCGGAATGAAAGCGGAAGTTTCAACATCGTTTTATCCCGAATCATTCTATGGAAATATCACCAGCATCTATAACGTAGTTGATGAAAAATCACGAACGGTGAAAGCACGAATAGAACTTAACAATACTTCAAGAAAATTAAAGCCGGAAATGTTTTGCGCTGTAAAGATTCAAACACAATTCGGTAAAGAAACAATAAAAATTCCATCTACAGCATTGTTGGGCGAAACGGAAAAACATTTCGTATTCATAGCCCTAACCGACACAACGTTCGAGCGGCGTGATATTAGAACAGGAGTTGAAACAAAAGATTTTGCTGAAGTGGTTGATGGTTTATTGATTGGAGAGAGAATTGTTACCATTGGCGGATTTTTTTTGAAATCGGAACTTGCTAAAGAAACATTTGGAGAGGAGCATTAGACGAATGATAAACCGAATTATAGAATTTTCACTCAACCAACGATTATTGATCGTTGCGATGGTTATACTCATCATTGCATTCGGATTAAACTCGCTGAACAATCTTCCCATTGACGCTTTTCCCGATGTAACGAATGTGCAAGTACAAATACTCACAGAAGCGCCGGGACTTTCTCCTGTTGAAGTAGAAAAGTTGGTAACATTTCCGATTGAAGTATCAATGAACGGACTTCCGCAGTTAAGTGAAGTTCGATCTATTTCAAAATTTGGACTTGCAGTCGTTACGGTTGTTTTCGAGGACGGTGTTGATATTTATTTTGCTCGTCAACTTGTGTTTGAACGATTGCAACGCGCAAAAAAAAATCTTCCACCATCTGTTCCTGAACCTGAAATGGGTCCGATCACTTCGGGTATGGGAGAAATTTATCAATATTTTCTTGAAAGCGACAGTGTGGATCTGATGGGGTTGCGAACACTACAAGATTGGGTCATTAAACCGCAACTGCGAACAGTGCCGGGAGTAACCGAGGTAAATAGTTTCGGCGGATTGGTCAAACAATATCAAATATTGATTGAACCGGAAAAACTTCTTTCGTATAACTTATCGCTGCAAGATGTTTTTGAAGCGGTCGAAAAAAACAACAGCGTTTCCGGCGGAAATTTTCTGGAACATTCATCAGAACAATATATTATTCGCGGAATTGGTTTGGCAAAAAATGAGCGCGATCTCGAAAACATTGTCGTAAAGAACGAAAACGGAACTCCAATTTATATTCGCAATGTCGCCAAAGTAACGCTCGGCGCAGAAGTTCGGCAAGGCGCGGTAGTCATGCAAGGACGCGGTGAAGTTGCGGCGGCAATCGTGATGATGCTGAAAGGAGAAAATAGCCGCAAAGTAATTGAACGAGTAAAAGAGAAAGTAAAAGAG
>JANONI010000182.1:0-1771 GCA_031420755.1 Bacteroidota bacterium
CAAAGTCGACCGGCAGAAGTTTTAAGCCTGTGTGTATCGGTTTGAACCGCGCCATGTCGCATCCACCTTTGTTTTATCTCGCAGTGAAATTATGGCAGATCGCAGGATGATTTTTGGGTGGATTTTGGGTTTTTCTACAGCATCAACGTAAAAGTAAGGGGCTGCGCGCTTTTGCGCAGTCCCACTTGACTGTCGGGTTGGGCGCCCTTGTGTTATCGCAATGCCTGCCCCTCTTTATAGCTTTGTCAAGTTGTAAAATCTGACCCAATTATAAGATTGAATGGAAGTTCTTATTTCCACTCTTCTAACTCTATTTCATCCGCTATTATCCTAAGCGCATCTACTTGAGAAACGAGAGTTAGAATGCTAACCGTGCTCGATTTTAATTGTTCGTGTGTTGAAAATAATTTCCAGATTTTATTAATAAAGTCTTGGAAATTTGTTTCATCCGTATATCTTATTGCACCTGATTGTTTTAAAACACTCAAAAGATGTTTTAATAAATCCCGCGCTTCACCCACCTTTTGTTCATAAGGCTCTAGTACTGATAATATCGTGTTCTGTATTTCATACATTGATTCCGCTGCAATGTGCAATTGTTTTTTCTTGGCGGAACGTCCCCTAGTTTCATCAAATAATGGCGCGATAATCTTACTTCTTAAGCCAGCAATTTTTGAACATTGAGCAATATTATTATTCTTTAAAATAATCTCCGTTTCCCTCATCCAGTTTTCGAGTAATTCTAAAAAATTGTAATCTTTGTTTTTTAAACTATCAACCAAAGTCGGAAATATAAGCAACTTACTTTCCAAAGATTCTATTATCGTCAACTTTGAAACTTGCATATTTAGTTTACTTTTAATGAAATAATTATTCAGGCATTAACTTCGCAACAACTTCTTTGTTAATGTTCTCCATTTTTATCCATTCCATACCCTGTTCCGATACAGTCATTTTTATCATTATAATATTTTCAGGCTTAATTTCTCGTAGTTTGTCTGCTTCTACCACAACATGTAGTGAATCTAACACTGGATTATCAGATTTTAATTTTATTTCATCTTTCAAAGAATCGTTTAATCCCTTAACAATATCCTTGAACAGTGTAGGGTCGTCTTTTCCTGTTAATTTGATTGCTGTTGACGCAATGTTTTTTGAAAAATCTTCTAACGCATTATCGATTTTATTTGCTCTTATCGCCGCTTCTAATAGTTGTATATGTTTTGCAATAGCCTTTCTTAAAGGCTTTGAAACGTCATTATTCAAAGTGTTTACTTGAAAAATATCCAATATTTTATGATAAGCAATTGATGAAAATTTTATATTATCAATAGGTTCATAAACAGGGTTCTTCTTTTCGAATAATTTATCAATAGCAACCGGAATGTTTAGTTCTACCTTATCCACTCTCATTCTTGGTACTGCAAAATGCTGTAGCAAATTGTTCTTAGCATATTCTTCCGCAATTTTTACAGATTGAATATCTGATTGAACCCTTGCATTACTGATACTTGAAACTAATTCCCCTAAAAATCGACTTAATTCGGCCATAATGTACTAATCCTTTGTTTTTACGACGGGGTTCTTGCAAAAGTCTCGAAAAAAAGGTCTTCTGTCATGCCCACGAGAGCGGGAATCCAGTCTCTTGCATTACTTATGCAACTTTCTGGACTCCCGTCTTCTTATGAGTATTCGTTCAAATTAAAGGATCAATGTCAGGCTGTAATAGCACCTGGAGTAGATATCATTGCACCTTCTAAAATACCCAAAA
>JANONI010000183.1:0-25976 GCA_031420755.1 Bacteroidota bacterium
AAAATCCGAATGGACTTTTTCAATTGCCGATGGCTTGGAAATTAGAAGATATTCATTGCAGCCATTCAAATGTTCGCCGCCGAAATCGTCTGCCGTAAGATTTTGCGTCTGGATATTCGTTCCCATCGCACCATCGAATACAACGATCTTTTCATTCAATACTTGTAAGAAATTTTTGCTCATAAATTTTATGGTAAGACGGAATGACATTCCGCACTACAAAATGAAAAACCCCGACAGCACTTTCGTTGGTTGCGCGTCGGGGTACAATGTAAATATTGACCGTTCGACGCTTTAGCATTTTCCACATTGTTGTGGCTGTAAGCCCGCCAAAATATTGTCTTCTATTTTGGAGAGATGCAGGTGGCGGGCAAGCTGTCGTTTTCAAATCGCCACTATGATAATTTAAGAAAGTCTGCTATCAATTACAACAATTGAGAATTCCCTTTTGTGAATTCCCTTAGTTCATAAATCAATTCACTTAACCAAAAATCTGCTTTTTGTTTATTGCTATAACAACAGTCTTTGTTTTGTTTCTTCAAATTCCTTTATCAAACGATCAACAACTTCCTTTGCACTGACAATATCACGAACAAGTCCTGAACTTTGTCCCATTTCCATTTCTCCTTCTTCCCAATTCCCTTCAAAGATACCTTTTCGCTCGCGTCCTTTTGCATGAAGTTCCATCATCCGCTCTTTTGTCATTCCCTTTTGTGTTTCTTCCTTTTGCACTTGAGCCATGAATGGATTTTTCATAGCACGCACTGGAAGAATATTGTGATAGGTCAATACTGTATCACCATCATTCGCTTCAACAATTTTTTGTTTATAGAGTTCATGAGCTGAAGATTCGATGGTTGCCGCAAAACGAGTCCCAATCTGAACTCCTTCTGCGCCCAAAGCAAATGCGGCTGTCATTCCGCGTCCGTCGGCAATTCCACCCGCGGCAATCACCGGGATCTTAACGGCGTCAACAATCTGAGGAACAAGGGCTAGCGTGGTAATTTCATCCATCCCATTATGTCCACCCGCTTCAAATCCTTCAGCAACAATTGCATCGCAGCCGCATTCCTGAGCTTTGAGTGCTTGCTTAACATTCGCAATAACATGAACAACAACGCAACCAGCATTTTTAAATTTTTCGATATGACGACCGGGATGTCCGGCGGATGTAAATACGATTTTTATTTTTTCTTCGAGAATAACTGAAATCAATTCTTCAATATCGCCGCGCAGTAAAGGAATGTTTACGCCGAATGGTGCAGAAGTTGCAGAGGCAGTTTTTTGAATATGCTCACGAAGTAAATCTGGTTTCATGGAACCGGCACCAATCAATCCGAGCGCGCCGGCATTAGAAACTGCCGAAGCCAATTTCCATCCGGATACCCACACCATTCCTGCTTGTATAATTGGATACTTGATCTTGAATAATTGTGTTACTCGGTTTGTCATTACTAATGCAATATCAAATTATAAATATTTTAAAATATAGTCACACTGAGCAAGATGTCGCCGACATTTATAATCCTTCGACGCATGCCGATAAAGAACATCGGCATTTGCTCTCTACGAGCCGTAGGCAGGATGACTATAACGGTGACATCACGTGTCGAAGTATGATTAGCACAGGCAAGATTTTTTAGGTTAAGCACAGAATTAGTTCTTGCTAATTGGGCGTTCGACATTCTTGCGCAATTGTTCTTTATGGAACGAGAACATATAGAATGTTATATCGGTATTCATCGGAATGAATTTTACGATATGATTTTCTGATTGTTGATTGTGAATTACTGAAACGATTTGTTCTTCACCGGTCATCAGAATGGAGTTGCCTTTTGAGTCGCGTCGCATATCATCACCCATCAGTTCAACAGGCATTTGTTCATCATCAATCTTCACACGAACAGATTTTTTTTTATCGCTCCCAATCAATACATCAACATCGGTGCCGTTGCTCGTACAGATCAAATAGCCGTCCTGAGATTCACCTTCATAGAGAAATGAATTTCGGGAAGCGCGCCAGATACCGTGTGCGTAGAATTTTCCATCAACATAATAATGAGGATCTTCGTATATCGAAGGAATCTCCGGACTGTATCCTTCCGTGTTGCCAAGTGATCCGTGCTGATATCCCGTATAAATTTCAAATGTTGATTGGTCATTCAATTGTTCGTTGTACAACGAATCGAGCATCGGTAGTTCACCGAAGAATCCGGATTGACGAAGCAAATACTGTATTGACCGTTCCAAGCGTGTAGCTGAAAATGAATGTTGTGCCACATCATAAATATTTCCTGAAGCATCAACTAATGCGATCGATGGAAATTCGGAAATGCGATACGCATTGGCAATAAATTGTTCATTATCCGACACAACAGGAAATTTGATGCCGTATTTTTTTACCATCGCGTTCACTGAATCCGAATTTTTTGCAAATGAAAATTCGGGAGAATGGATTCCAATAAACTGTACGCCAAGGGGAACGTAACGATGAAACCACTCATTGATAAGTGGAAGCAGTCGCAATGACGAAGGAGAAGTATAATCCCAAAAAAACAACAACACCATTTCTCCGTGCGCATCACGAATTGTAATCGGTTCGGAATTGAACCAATGATCGCCGTAAATTTCGGGTGCTTTTGTGGGTTGATATGTTTGGTGTAATGTTTTCACAAAATGAATATAGAGAATGAGTAAATAAAGAGCAATTGAACTATGTAGTCGTCCCTTGAAATTCATAAAACCTTGCGAAGGTTTTATGAATTTTGCAAATAACCTTCGCAAGGTTACTTAATTTTAGTCTCTTTTAAGGTTCGACTACTTCCCTTTTCCTTCTATAACAATTACAAATTCACCTTTACGGTCTTCGTTCTCAAATTTTGATGCAAGTTGAGGAGCTGTTCCGTGAAAAATTTCTTCATCCGTCATTGTAAGATTAAACGCTACACAGATCCGACGGGAATCTCCAAATACTTCTGCGATATCTTTCATTAACGCAACAAGTCTATATGGAGTATCCATCAGAATAATTGCTCGAAGTTCGCGGCGTAGCTGCTGTAATTCGGCAATACGACGCGGTCGTTTCGGCGACAACCAACCGTAAAAAACGAATTGATCAATTGAAAATCCGGACACTGTCAATGCCGGCATTAACGATGAAGCACCGGGGATCGGCACAATCTTTATTCCTTCATCAACTGCTTTGCGAACAAGTAATTGTCCCGGATCGGAAAATACCGGCGTTCCGCAATCTGAAACGATGGCGACGCTTTTCCCATTCTTTAAATGATCGAGAATAATAAATGTTGATGCCGCTTCATTATGTTCGTTCAAACTTTCAACCGGTTTTTCAATTCCGAAATGACGAAGTAATCGGCTTCCTTCTTTTCGTTCTTCATAAACGACAATATCAACATTCTTCAATGTCTCAATTGCGCGAAATGTCATATCATCCAAATTGCCAATTGGTGTTGCTACAAGATATAATTTCCCGAACATTTTTTTCCTTACCGTGTTTACTGATCGCGTTCCGTTACGATTCCTTCTGTTTCATTTTTTTTCAGATTCACCTCCCACTCTTTTACCGATACGATAATAATAGCGGCAGCCGGTATCGAAATCAACATTCCAATAAAGCCAAGAAAATATCCGAAAATAAAAATGGAAAGGATTAACACCACCGGATGCAATCCGATCTTTTCGCCAACAACTATCGGTGTCAAAATATAAATTTCGACAATGTGAAGAAGCGCCAGAAATGAAACGGTCGTTATCACCGGCAATGCAAGCACACCCATACTAAGCGATGCAACAAACGCAGAGACACTCAGAATCGTAAGAAATCCAAAATACGGCACAAAGAATAACAGACCGGAAAGAATTCCGAGAACGAGCGGATATTGAATACCGATTAGCCAAAAACCTGTTGACACCGCAATTGCATCAAAAATTGCGATGATTGTTGTTCCTCGAATGTAGCGACCAAGAATTTCATCCACGCGATGATAGAATAAAATTGATTGTTCTCTTCTCTTTCGAGGAACCATCATCTTCAAACGATAGCGAACAATGAGAAAATCTTTCAATAAAAAAAATGTCAGAAATGGAATGATAACAATATTCACTATTCCGGAAACAAGCACTTGCAATCCGCTGACGATGCCGAATGTTCCCGTTAAGATTCCTTTCAAAATATCTTCCACGCGCGGCGCAATTGTTGTTGTAAGCATTGTTCGAAGCTGTGTTTCCGAAATTCCATATTTCTGTAGAGCTTTAATAAACCGTCCATCAAGCACCCATTCAACGAACTGCGTAGAAATGGTTCCGATGGCAAGTAATATTCCTTCAAACTGACCGACAATATGAGGAAGCCCTAATATGATAAACAAAATAACAACGGCAACACTGACGCAAATAATGAACACCGCAGAAGTCCAGCGCGGAACTTTCCATGATGTTTCTAATTTTGTAACTATTGGATGAAGCAGGTATGCCAGAAACAATGAAAGGATGAATGGCGAAAGAATGGTTTCGACCGTATAAAAAAACCACAAGAAGAACAAGGTGCCCGCAAGAATCATAACATTTTTTGCTACTGCATGTTCGCGCAATGGATAGAGTAAAAAAATAATTGTTCCAAAAATCAGGAATGGAGATACTAATGCTTGAAGTGAATAGAGAAGAACCATCAGTAAAATAAGTCCGGTGGAAATTACAACAACATCCAACGTTGTTGGAACAGCCGATTGAATTCCATTCTCGATTGGAACTTCAATCTTGGCTTCTATTTTTCGCTTTGGTCGTGCCATACGAAGTATCCTTCGGATAATTTTTCAAAAAATTTATTGGTATGAAATTCCGGTATGTCCAAAACCACCGGCTCCTCTTTCTGTTTCAGAAAGTTGTTCTGTTTCTATCCATTCAACCCGTTCGTATTTTGCAATAACCATCTGCGCGATACGATCCCCACGTTGTACGACAAAATTATTTTTTCCGTAATTGGTAAACACAATTTTCACTTCACCGCGATAGTCAGAATCTATAGTTCCCGGAGCGTTCATCAAGCCGATATTATGTTTCAACGCCAATCCGCTTCGCGGTCTAATCTGAGCTTCATAGCCAACCGGAATTTCCATAGAAAATCCGGTCGGAACAAGAAGCGTTACACCTTCCGGCACAATAAGATCTTGTTCCACAGCAGCATAAATATCCATTCCCGCAGAACCATTGGTTGCATACGTTGGAAGAGGAACGTCGTTTGTGGTTTCAGAAATTCTATTGATTCGTATTTTGAGTGGAGTCATTAGGATGCTTCAAGTTTTGGTTTAAGTGATGTTTTGATGTTCTTTAAACTGCTTAAATTTCGTCTATTTTAAGCAGTTTTCAAAGAAAATAAATTGTTAACCCGCAATTATTGACTTCCCCCCTCTTTTTTTGTTTATTTGAAGTAAGAACAACTGCAATTTAACCAACAATTCAATTCACCTATGTCCACATTCGACCACGATAATTTTGAAGATGATTTTGAAGGTGACTCTTCTCCTCGACGCGATCGTAACGAGGAAATTGAGCGCTACAAAGAACTTCTCCGTCGCGGCGGAAATGGATTAAAGAGTATTGAAGCCCTTGAAGAAATCATCAGTTATTATTTTGAAAAAGAAAAATACGATGAATCTCTTGTTTTTGCTTCGCAGCTTGTAGAATTTGCCCAGTATTCTTCCGATGCATGGATGAAAAAAGGAATGATTCTTAATAACCTATTTCGCTACGAAGAAGCGTTGGAATGTTACGACCACGCAATTTCACTTAACCCTAACGACAGCGATTTGTTTATCAATCGTGGAATAACACTCGATAATTCCAACCGAAATGATGAAGCTCTTGCCGATTTTGAGAAGGCTCTTATTCTCAACCCTGCTGATACAGAAGCATTACTGAATAAAGCTGTTATTTTAGAAAAACTTGAACAATTTAGCGAAGCATTTGAGATGTTAACGTTTTTGGTGAAAGAATATCCGGATAATGCCGATGTGTGGTTTGAACTGGCGTTTTGTAACGATCTTATGGATAATGTTCAGGAATCTCTTGATTGTTATAACAAACATATTGATCTCGAACCGTACAACTTTAATGCATGGTATAATAAAGGAATCGTTTTGAACCGTTTGGGACTTTTAGACCAAGCACTTGATAGTTATGATATGGCGTTGGCAATCAAAGAAAATTTTCCTGCCGCTTATTATAACAAAGGAAATGTCTTTGCGTTACAGGGAAAATTACTCGAGGCAATTGAATGTTACAAACAAACTCTTCACTTTGAACCCAAAGATGTTCCGGCTCTGCACAATTTAGGAAACGCGTACGAAGATCAGGAAAATTTCGCTGAAGCGATAAAATGTTTCACACAGGCAATAAAGTTAGATAACACGCACTACGAATCATTTTTTGGGCGCGGAAGTTGTTATGATGCAATGGAACAATATCGCAAAGCGCTAACCGATTACAATCGTGCGATAGAATTGTTCCGCGAATACCCGGAATTATGGTATGCAAAAGCCGATGCAGAATTTAATTTAGGGAAATTTAAAGACTGTGTATTAAGTTACAAAATGGTCGTGCAGCTTGACCCCAATAATTATGAAGCATGGTTTGATTACGGCGACACATTATCTTTTATGGATTTCACCACCGAAGCATTAAAAGCACTCCATAGATCGGTAGAATTAAATCCAACATTCGCTGATGCACACTACAGTCTTGCAAAAACTTTTTTCATGTTGAAAATGAAACCCGAAGCAATTGATTCTCTCAAAAAATCGATTCAGTTTAATCCAGAACTGGAACAGAAAATTGAAAATGATTTTAAGAATTTTTTATCGTTAAAAGAATTCAAATCATTAGCGGGATAAATTGTTCTCCTCTGTTCTTTAATTAATCACCAAAAAAACCTAATCCATTGATTAGGTTTTTTTATCACGGTAAATAAACTGTATATTCCATTATATATGAAACTGACAAAATTCTCAGAACATCAGCGTCACATTGGTATTATTGGACATACAATAAGCCACACAATGTCGCCAGCAATGTACACCGCTGCATTCAAAAAGTTGAATCTGAATTACGATTACGGTGTGATGGACGTTTCCCCGGACATGCTGCCAAATCTGATCGCTTCATTGCGTTCGCTGAATTTTCGCGGAGCAAATGTAACAATTCCGTATAAAGAAAAAGTAATTCATTTGGTAGATGAAGTTTCGGAAGAAGCGAAGATGATTAACGCGGTGAATACAATAATAAATAACAATGGACGGCTTGTCGGCTATAATACCGATGCCCATGGAGTATATATTTCTCTTGCCTATTACGCAGAAGAAATTAAGAACAATTATGTCGTAATCTTTGGCGCCGGCGGTGCCGCGCGAGCAACGGTGTATGCGGTAGCAAAAAATTTTGCGCCAAAACGAATTATGATTGTTAATCGGACCTTGGAGCGTGCAGCCGCCATTGCCGAAGAGTTTGGACCGAAATTCAGATTAACAAAATTTTTTTCAACCAACGATCACGATGTTGCTAAGCGTGAGATAAATGTTGCAGCACTGCTCATCAACACCACGTCCGTAGGAATGAAGCCGTTAATCAACTTTCATCCGCTTCCACCGAATGCCGTTATTCAAAAAAATCAAATTGTACTTGATATTGTCTATAATCCGATCGAAACTGCTCTGCTGAAAATTGCTTATCATTCGGGTGGGCGTACCATCAGTGGAATTGAAATGCTGCTGGGACAAGGAGCAAAGGCATTTGAATTATTCACCCATCAGGAATTTCCTATACATACAGCCCGTGAAGTGGTGTTAAAGGAGCTGATGCAGATGAATGGAAACATTAAATGAACGAACTTCAAAAAAATATCAGCGATTTTCTCCGTTTAGCCGACAAAGAAATTAAGAATGCAAATCTCGAGCAAGCGATGGCTTGTATCAACAAGATATTTGCGTTAGAAGCGAAGAATGTATACGCTAAAGCATATCGGGAACGAATCATTTCGCTGATGGAAGCAAAAGGCATTTCACGAGCAGATGCAGAGCAAAAAATGTTAGAGGCAAAATTTACCGAACAATTTCCCGAGCCGATAAAAGAAATTCCCAAGCCGAAAGCGGAAGAACCAAAGATTGCTACCCCGCTTATTGTGCCGATTCCTATTCCGATAATTGATACCATTCCGAAAAAAACACAATCGGCATCACAAGAGCGCAAACCAGCGATACCGACCAAACATCATCCGATCAAACGATCTGTAGTAGCCTCTGAAGCGTACAAAACGTTACTGATGGAAATATGGAACGATGGGGCAATCACTTCAGACGAGCAATCGAGAGTAGAATCAATGCGCGAAACATTTGCCATTACGCACGACGAGCATGCTATTATCGAAAAAGATGTCCGGCTGACATCGTATTTGAACTCCATCAAAGTAGAATGGCGCAAAGGTGTAACTAATTTTGACGCATCGCGGAAGAAATTTCTTATTACCGACCAAGAACAAATTAATTTGGAACCAAAAGTGTTTCAATTGCTTCAATCACTTCAATCCAATGGTTCTGTTCTGGCATTAGATGACGAAATTTCATTCTTAACAATGATTAAAGGATTGCTGAGTGAAGGGGGC
Organism: Bacteroidota bacterium; assembly: GCA_031420755.1. GTDB lineage: Bacteria > Bacteroidota > Ignavibacteria > UBA10030 > UBA8401 > UBA8401. The sequence continues at coordinate 8,672 of JANONI010000183.1, forward strand.
TATTATTGTTTTACGGCAACAACCGGTGAAGAAGGATTACAATTGCTTGATACAATGACACCCGATATCGTTCTCTGCGATATCAATTTTTCCAAACCAAACATGAGCGGTTTCGCGTTCTATGAAAAGTTCCGCTCCATTGATAAATTTCTTGCAACACCTTTCATTTTCCTTAGTGCGCTGGATCAGGATGTGCTTATTCGAACCGGGAAAAAATTAGGCGCCGATGATTATTTGTTGAAACCGGTCGATACGGAAATGTTGTTGGCAACCATTGAAGGTAAACTACGTCGTTCACGAGAACTTCGCAGGGCAAATTAATGTAACCTATTTTACGAAAAATCTTCCCCATGAAAGAATCGGCAAAGAATATTAGTGAGCTGCTTCGCGATGTTGACAAGATCGTAAAGACCGGAAACCTTGAAGAAGCCACAACGCTTATTGAAACGATTGTAACAATCAATCCTAAGAATACCTACGCGCGTGCTTACAGCGAAAGAATTTTGGCGCTGTTAAAAGAAAAAAAAGAACAAGAAATATCTTCAGCAAACGGGGCTTCACACAAACAACAACAGTCTCAGAACGTTTCCCCTTTGCCATCCGAAAAAGAAACCGAACCCGTTCCAATTGTTCTGCACAGAAAATTATCCGACGCGATTCTTGAAGCATACAAAACATTGTTAGATGAGGTGTGGAAAGACGGACCGGTGACACCGTTTGAACAGGAGCGAATTGATGCAATGCGATTGTTCTTTGCAGTTTCAAAGGATGAACACAACTATCTTGAACAGAACGCCCGGTTGAGTTGTTATCTTGGTGCAATTAAGAATGGGTGGAACAAAGGAATGCGTGACTTTGCTGGTTTAGCCGAACAGTTTCTTCTTACTGACGAAGAAAAATTTATTTTGCAGCCAAAGGTTGACCGGCTCATAAAATCTCTCAAGTCAAAAGGGGTGATTCTTGTGCTGGATGACGATAAAAATTTTCTGCTGCTCGTAGAACGCTTGTTGGAAAAAAACGGCTACCACTCCTTAAATACTACATCGGGAGAAGAAGCTCTGACCTTGCTTGAACATTTTTCACCCGATCTTGTACTCTGCGATATTGCGTTCGGTCAGCAGAATATGAATGGATTTATGTTCTATGAAAAATTCCGTTCGATGGAACGCTTTGCATCAACACCGTTCATTTTTATTTCAGCACTCAATCAAAAAGAACTGTTCCGAACCGGAAAAAAACTTGGCGTTGATGATTATCTTACCAAACCAATTGATAACGAACTTTTGCTTGCCGCAGTTGAAGGACGTTTGCGACGTGTGCGGGAAATGCAACGCACGATCGATATTTAATAACGACCTTCGGTCTTCACCATGAGAAAATTCTTCAAACGAGTCCGATCCATCAGTTTCAAGCTCGGACTTGTTGAACAAGCCCAGATTGTCGCTTCCACTGCCGTTATTGTCATGATGGTCACGATTATTGCAGCAAATATCATGATCAAAAAAGAGTTTGGAGTGCTCGATTTCATCAGCATTCTTACCGCAGGCACTATCGGTTTTGCAAGCGTATATTTTTCGCTGAAATACGGGCGGCAATTGGAAGAACAACGCCGCGAACTTGAAGCGCTCAATACCGTAGCGCAAGTTGTTAACAAATCAATTAACCTCAATTATATCTTCAGCAATGCACTGCAAAATGTTGCCAGAATATTAAAGACCGAGTTCGGCTGGCTCTACATCCAACAAGGCGATACATTGGAGTTGAAAAAAACTTATGGAGCCGATTTTGGTTTCTTTTCAGAAAAAATATTGTCGAGCAAATCTTTTTTAGAATGGACCCAAGAGATTCGGACGAACATAGAAACGAATACGCCCGAAGGAATAGTGTTTCATAATACTATCCAATTGTTGAATATCGTATCGTGGGTATCGGTTCCTCTAAAAGTTGCAGATAAAACAGAAGGAATATTACTGCTTGCAAGCGAGACAAAGGGATTTTTTCCGGAACGGAAAGTGAGTCTGATCGCTGCATTCAGCAACCAAATAAGCGTAGCATTGAACAATGCCCATCTTTTTGATAAACTCGCCGAATCAGAAAAACGGTACGCCGATCTGTTTGAGCACTCTCCGGACATGTATCATCTCGTTAACAGTAACGGGGCAATCGTTAATTGTAATGTAACGGAATCACAAACATTGGGTTATACAAAACACGATATCATTGGTAACCATTTAACATTCCTCTATCCTGTAGAAATGCATACGCACATCAATGAATTTCTGAAAAATTCATTCGGTGAAAAGAAAGAAGTTCGCGGCAGCGAAGAGCAAATGTTAACTCAGGCTGGAGACTTGATCGACGTTTCGGTGAATACATCGTTAGTGTATGATGAGAATAATACTCCGGTATTGATGCGCTGCGTTGTTCGCGACATAACGGAAAAGAAACTCCTCGAACACAAGATTGTTCAATCGCAAAAAATGGACAGTATAGGAAATCTTGCCGGTGGAATTGCCCATGACTTCAATAATATCCTAACGTCAATTATGGGTGCATCATCTATCATGAGACGGAGGATGAGACCGAACAATCAGATGTATCCGTTCGTTGATATCATAGAGACCGCCTCAACACGCGGAAAATCGCTGACAAACCAATTGCTTACGTTCGCCCGAAGAACACCAATTAAATTCCATCCTATCAATCTTAATGTCATTATCGATGAGACACTTCGCATCTTTGAACCAAGTGCAAATTCTGTCATCGACATCGTGCGGGATTTTTCATCGATCCCTGCAATCATTAATGGGGATGAAGGACAGATACAACAAGCAATATTAAATCTGCTTATTAATGCCCGCGATGCAATGCCATCGGGCGGTAAGTTAATCATTCAAACTATTGTTGATATCAAAAAAGATAAAACAGTTGTCATCAATGTAAGCGATTCGGGTACAGGAATGTCCAGGGAAGTACAGCAACAAATTTTTGTTCCGTTTTTTTCCACGAAAGGTCTAAGCAAAGGAACCGGATTAGGGCTTTCGGTTGTGTATGGTGTTATGAAATCTCATAACGGTACGGTTTCATTTAACAGCGAAGTAGATAACGGAACCACATTTACTCTCTCCTTCCCGCTCTACGACAAGATTCCATTGGAAATGTATGTAACGCAACCCAAAAAGGTTGTCGGCGGCAGCGAATCCGTTTTGGTCGTTGATGACGAAGAATTTATACGACTCACGTTGAGCACAATGCTGAGTGACCTTGGCTATTCGGTAATATCGGCAGCCGGAGGGAAAGAGGCGATCACTATTCTCGCAACAAAGCAAAAATTTGATCTTGTGCTGCTTGATATGAACATGCCGCAATTTGGCGGAAAAAAAGTATTTGAAAAAATTAAATCCTTAAAACTGCAATGTAAAGTTATTATTTCCAGCGGATACAGCCATGCAATTCTTGAAGAGAAGAAGTTTGCAAAGAACATCGATGGATTTCTGCAAAAACCATATAAAATCGAAGAACTCGCAAGGAAAATTCGTGAAGTATTTGATGTATAACGGCAGTGTACAATATTGCTCCTTGTAGCCGACCTCATTTTTTTTTACCTTATGTAAACAATCCAACAGCTACACCATCTAATATCAATGAACTCATTCTCCGAAGAACTACGAAACGCACGTGAATCTAAAAATATCACACTGGCTGATATCTCAAAACTCACTCGCATCAGCAATAAATATCTGCAAGCAATCGAACAAGGAACGTTTGACGTTTTACCCCAAACGTATGTTCGCGCATTCATTAAAGCATACGCAGAAGCAATTGGTTTAAACGCCGCAGAAGTGCTGCGTAAATATGATATTCAAAGTACACCAGAACATAAACAAGAGACCGCTGCATCAACCGATGACATTCGACTGTATCTTAAACCGGAAAGAGTTGATGAAGAATTAAAACAGAATCGCCGTTCGCGTGTTCGCATCTTTAGCATTACTGCCATTCTCGTAGTCGTAGCATTATCGTTTTATCTACTACACTATTTTGAGACGCTCACTCCGCGTAAACCTGTTGAAGAAACCTCGTTTCAAGATGTTGTTATGAACCAAGAAAATGCGCAGCCCGCACTCATTGCTGATTCGGTTGATACGACAATCGTTGCAAAAATTCTATCCCCAAAAATTGATTCGTTAGTGTTGCGCATTGTCTCTAGTGATTCAGTATGGATCACCATCATTCGCGATTCGCTTCCTCCGCGCAGCGGTTATATGTTAAACGGGCGGTATAGAACCTATGTTGCAAAAAAAGTTTTCTATGTTTCACTCAGCGATGGCGGCGCAATAAAATTAATTTTAAACGGCGTAGAACTTCCCCCGCTTGGCGAAAAAGGAAAACGCATTCGTAACCTTAAGATCAGCGCAGATAATATTCTCAAGAAATAATGGGAACCGTCAGTACAGGTCAACAGAAGATCGAAAAACTCCGCGCCGCATTACGCGACCACGATTACAAATACTACGTTCTCTCTCAGTCTTCAATATCGGACTTTGAGTACGACCAATTGATGGATCAGCTTCTTTCGTTGGAGAAACAACACCCGGAACTAATCACCCCTGATTCACCATCACAACGTGTTGGCGGAGAACCAACGAAAGAATTTCCCACGGTAACACACGAAGTTCCAATGTTGTCTCTTTCAAATACGTACAGCGAACAGGAGTTATTGGACTTCGACAAACGTGTGCGCGATATACTCGGCAGGCAATCGTATCGTTTTATTGCAGAATTAAAAATTGATGGAGTTGCCATCAGTTTAGTGTATCGCAATGGAATTTTTGTTCGGGGAGCAACACGCGGAGACGGAACTCAAGGGGATGATATTTCGGGAAATTTGAAAACAATTCGGTCTATTCCTTTGCGCGTTGAAAACGGAAAAGGATTACCGAAAAACTTTGAGGTTCGCGGCGAGATCTACATAACCAAAAAAGATTTTGCGGCAATGAACAAAAAACAGGAAGCATTGGGTGAAAAGACATTCATTAACGCTCGCAACACAGCTTCGGGAACATTAAAATTGCAGAACCCAAAGATTGTTGCGCAACGAAGATTGAATATGTTTACGTATTTTTTGCGGACGAATGATCTGCAATTAAAAAGCCATCACGATAATCTTCAAATATTGAAGAAGCTCGGCTTTGTTGTAAACGAAAGTGCAACGGTGTGCAATTCCATTTCCGACGTAAAAGAATTCTGCGATCTGTGGAACACAAAACGCGCTTCCCTTCCGTACGATATCGACGGCGTTGTTATTAAAGTTGACGCAATTGCACATCAGGAAGAACTTGGTTCTGTTGCAAAATCTCCGCGTTGGGCAATTGCATACAAATATCCTGCGCAGCAAATGGAAACAACACTCAATGCCATCACCCTTCAAGTCGGTCGTATTGGTACGATTACGCCTGTTGCAGAACTTGAACCTATTTTCGTCGGCGGTTCAACCGTAAGCAGAGCAACACTTCACAACGAAGATTTTATAAAAGAATTGGATGTTCGCATTGGTGATTCTGTATTTGTTGAAAAAGGGGGCGATGTAATTCCAAAAGTTGCCGCCGTAAACCTTAAAAAACGTAAAAATAATTCATCATCCTTTAAATTCCCTTTACGATGTCCGGAGTGCAATTCAAAAATCTTTCGCCCCGAAGGTGAAGCAGCATATTATTGCGAGAATTTCGAATGTCCCGCGCAAGTGCGCGGACGAATTGAACATTTTGCACAGCGTCGCGCAATGAATATTGAAGGTCTCGGCGAAGCGATTATTGATCTGCTCGTCAACGAAAATTTGATCCATAATATTGCCGACATCTACAGTTTGAAAAAAGACCAAATTGCTGCGCTTGAACGGATGGGAGAAAAGAGCGCACAAAATCTTTTAGATGGAATTGAAGCAAGTAAACATCTTCCGTTCAACAGAGTGTTGTTCGGTTTAGGCATCCGTTTTGTTGGTGAAGGGGTTGCAAAATTGCTTTCAGAAAATTTTTCGTCAATCGGTGATTTAAAAGACGCATCGCAGGAGAACTTAGAACAGATTGACGGCATCGGACCGCGAATTGCAGAAAGTATCGTTCGGTTCTTTAAGGATAAACATTCTCAACAACTTGTTGATCGCTTGGCAAAAGCCCGGGTGCAATTAACATCTGAAAAGAAAAAGATTACCGGTAATTCTGCCGTTGCCGGAAAAACATTTGTCCTAACAGGCGGATTGGAAACGATGAGCAGAGACGAAGCGAAAGAAAAAATTGAATCGCTCGGCGGCAAATCCGTATCAAGCGTCAGTAAAAAAACGGATTACGTGATTGTGGGAAGCGACGCGGGTTCAAAACTTCAAAAAGCAATCGAACTTGGAGTGACGACCATTAGCGAAAAAGAATTTTTGGATTTACTACCATAGTTCCGAAATCATAAAAAGCGTGAAATTTTCTTTTCTTGAAATTCATCAAAACGTTTTGCACTTTACTATCAGATCAACATCGAAATCATATTATGTTTGAAGAAAAACGTCGAAAATTCGGAATCATGCTTACACGGCTTCTATCGCGCAGAAAAAAGCCGAAGCCGATGTCTTTCTCCAATTCTTTTACGAACGCAAAGACAGCATTAGTAATAATTCCTGAAAACGTAGACCAACGTTCTGTTGTTGCTCAAATGCTTGTTCTATTGCAAAACAAATTTCAAGGAAATAAACTGACATTTGTTGTGAATGAAGGACAACGGAATTTTTCAAATACATTAAATCGTTCTAACGTTACAACCATTAAGAATGAGCATCTTAATTTTTTCTTTCTTCCAAAAAAAAATAAGATTGTCAATTTGTTGAATCAACAATTCGATATCGTTCTCGACTTGAACTTTTCCCTTGTTCCTTCAGCGGCGTATCTGTGCAGACATATCAACTCGCCGTTAAAGATTGGATTCTCGCAAGTCCATGCGGACGCTTATTATAATTTTCAATTCAATGCCGCACCTAACCGTAATGCAAAGACCAAATACGAACAACTATTTAGAACATTATCAATGTTTTAGCTTAAAACAGGAGTGCTTATGAAATTTGATGTTACGAAGAATGGCAACGGAGCAGTTCTTACACTGAAAGACCGAAAATTAGACGTTTCCGTATCGCCGGAATTAAAAGGTGAATTTATTCTTCTGTGCAGGCCGACTTTAAAATCTCTCATTATTGATCTTTCGGCTGTCGAATTTTGCGACAGCAGCGGATTGAGTGCATTTCTTATTGCTGAACGCCAAATGCGCGAACATAAGGGCGTGATAAAACTGGTGGGCGTGCATAAAAAAATTCTTTCGCTGCTCAAAATATCACAACTCGATAAAGTGTTTCCTGTTTTTGATACAGTTGCGAAAGCACAAAAAAACTGAGCCACATTTTGAGATGGATTCAACGCAATTTCATTCACCTAATCTGTATCCGCCAAGTGCAGTTTATCATTCGCGATAACTGCGAACACATTGTTCAATAATAATTTCATCTTATGGGCTTTTCCACACTCGATTACATCATCCTCATCACATATCTTGCTGCAGTTACACTCATTGGCGCCTATATCGGAAGAAAGCAAAAATCTTCGCGTGATTATTTTCTTGGCGGAAAAAAAATGTCGTGGTGGTCGGTCGGATTTTCCATTGTTGCAAGCGAAACAAGTACGCTTACGTTCATCAGCATACCGGGACTTGCCTATAAAGGTAATATGCATTTCCTTCAACTCGCCGTCGGATATTTCATCGGAAGATTATTGGTCAGTTTAATTTTTATTCCAGCGTATTATAAAGGCGACCTGGAAACTGCGTATGATTTTCTCGGAAAACGTTTTGGAATGTCGTTACGGAAATTCACTTCATCGGTCTTCATTGTTACACGAGTGCTTGCATCCGGCGTACGGTTATTTGCAACTGCAATTCCTATTCACCTTATTACCGGGTACGATTATACAACAAGTATTTTCATTATCGGCATATTCACGTTGATTTACACATACGTTGGCGGATTAAAAGCAGTTGTCGCCATGGATGTTGTGCAGATGTTCATTTATCTCATCGGTGCTTTCGCTGCAATGATGGTTATTCTGAATCATTTACCAAATGGATGGAGCGATGTTGTAGCCTTTGCCACAATGAATGGCACAAATAAATTCTCCATTATCAATGTTGGAAATGGAAGTTCCATCGGAGAATTTTTCTCTTCACCCTACACACTGTTTGGCGGATTGATTGGTGGAACATTTCTTTCTATGGCATCCCATGGAACAGATCAGCTGCTTGTTCAACGATTGCTTGGATGTAAAACAACATGGGATAGTCAAAAAGCATTGATGCTCGATGCTTCAATCATCGTAATTCAGTTCGCCTTCTTCCTCGTTTTAGGATTATGCCTGTTCGCTTTTTATAATGGAGCATCGCTGGAACAACTTGGATTAAAATCTTCAGATGAAATATTTCCAAAATTTATTGTGGAAAGTCTACCGACCGGGTTAGCCGGACTTGTTGTTGCCGGCGTTCTTGCGTCAGCAATGGGAACGTTGTCATCTTCTATAAGTTCATTAGCTTCTTCTACGTTTTTAGATCTGTTTAAATTCACGGCACACGGAAAAAACCTTGACGAAAAAAGTGAAGTCAAATGGTCGAAACGATTCACACTGCTTTGGGGATTTATCCTTATCGGCGGGGCAATGCTGTTCACCGACACAAAAAATCCTGTGGTTGAAATAGGATTAAAAATTGCCTCATTCACTTATGGCGGATTATTGGGAACATTTTTTCTCGGATTGCTTTTCAAACGGACAAATCAATTTGATGCGTATTGCGGATTCATCGCTGGCATTATATCAATGATAATTGTTCTATCAATTACCAAAATCGATTTTACGTGGCATACGTTGATCGGCTGTATAGCAACAATTGCTGTCGGAAATCTGACAAGTCTTCTTCGAAGGTCATATCACAAACAAAAAATCTACGAATAAATGACCTCGCCGCCACGAAGTGGTCCTTCGGACAAACCGCGAGGTCATTGTAAAAAAACAGACCATACAACGACAGACAAAAAAGGAAAAGAAAAGCCAACGCTTCGACAAAAGCAAAAGAGGTGCAACATCCAATGTTGTCGACGTAAGGGGTTGAGCTAAAGTCCAAAAGGCTTTGTAATCATGTTTCCCCGACCTAAAGAATGTGTGTGAAAATCCCAAGAGCTTGTGTGAGAATTAAAGTTCCGGGAATGAAAGTTTCGATTCTGAATCGAAAACGAAGATCAAAACTTCTTGACACTCTATTTTGCGAAACACATTATCGGCTTTAGCGAAAGAAATTTTTCTTACGTTGACAGCATTGGGGTTAGAGAGGGGGTCAATACTAGTTCGGAAAAAATTATTTTTATTTCTTCACCATTACTCTTGCACATAGCCGTCGTTCTTCGCCAACTCTTCAACAGTTTTCTTTGATAAAAGAAGCGGCAGCAACGATTCTAAATGGTGAATAAGAAACTGCAGACGTTTGTTCTCGGAATTCATTGCAAGAAACACCTGACGCTCGATCAATTCCATACCAGATTTTTGCACCAAATGAAACGCTCTTGTCTTCCGTACATCGTTGATATCCACTTGCTGAACGATTCCCGTAAAAACAACTTTCACGAACTGATTATGCAAGTTCACCGCGTGAACGCGCAGTTGTTCATCAACTTTGTCGTCAACATCTTCCATCCACGATATGCGTCCGGAATAATATGGATGCGGTGCTTCAACAAAATTATGCAGATGAAATCGTCGTCTTCCTTCAACAATAATATCCATTCTCCCATCATTGTATCGTTTACCAATTTCTTTGATCATCGCAGTACAGCCGATTGTCCGGGTCTGTTGTTCGTGGACAAGAATGATACCAAAGACAGAATCGTACTTGATACATTCGTTGATCAACGTTTTGTATCGTTCTTCAAAGATATGCAAATGCAGTTGTGATTGAGGGAACAATACAACATTCAGCGGAAACAGCGGCAATATTTCGGTCGGACCTTCTGGAAAGGACATACATAAAAAACTTGCCAAGTATCAAAGACTTGGCAAGTTTCAACGTTATTAATTATTTCACTGCTTGTTCGTAACGCGCTACAACATCATCCCAATTTACCACGCTCCAGATTGCGCCGAGATAATCTGCACGGCGGTTCTGATATTTTAAGTAGTATGCGTGTTCCCACACATCAACGCCAAGAATCGGTTTCTTTCCGTCCATGATCGGGCTGTCTTGATTTGCAGTTGAAGTGATGACAAGTTTTCCGCCGTCAACGATCAACCACGCCCAACCAGAACCGAAACGTCCGAGACCTGCTTTGTTGAATTGTTCTTTGAACGCATCAAGCGTACCGAATGTTGAAGTCAACGCAGCACCGAATTTGCTGGAAGCCGGAAACGCAACATCTTTTTTCAATTGCTGCCAGAACATTGTGTGATTCACATGTCCGCCGGCGTTGTTGCGAATTGTGCCGCGAATCGCTTCAGGAACAGCATTCAAATTTGAGATCAATTCGATCGCTGATTTTGATTGAAGATCTGTATGATCTTTTAACGCATTGTTCAAATTGGTAACATACGCTGCGTGATGTTTTCCGTGATGGATTTCCATTGTTGTTGCGTCGATAAACGGTTCAAGAGCGTCCAGCGCATATGGAAGCGGTGCAAGTTCGTGTGCCATTGTTTTTTTCTCCTTGGTTTGTGATGATAAAAAATTATTCGTTTCGTTTGCAGATAATGGAACAGCCGATGCAAGTGTGCCAATGATGAGTGATGATGAAGTTTTTAAGAATGTTCTTCTATTGGTTTCCATAATTATTTTTTATAGTGAACCGTTCGCTTTAAGCGAACGGTTCATTAAGAATTACATGCCTAAAGTCAACCGTGCTTCTTCGGACATCATACTTGTTTCCCAGCGCGGTTCCCACACAATATTCACATTTGTCTCCGAAACACCTTTAACAGTTTCCGTTTTTTGTTTCACTTCAACGGGAATAACCTGAGCTGCAGGGCACGCAGGAGATGTCAACGTCATCGTAACATCAACCAAACCAGTATCGGAAACTTCAATATTGTACACCAGTCCAAGTTCAAAAATATTCACAGGAATTTCCGGATCATAGACTGTCCGAATCTGTTCCGCCACTTGTTCTTTAATGATCATCTTCTCGATCGAACTAAGCTGCTGCAACGTTGGGTAATCCTTGTTTTCCATTCGCATCAAACTTTTTATTAGTTAATATTCTGTTTGGTCTTGATTACAAAATCTACAATTGGTGTCATTCCGATCCGTCGCAGGTGGAGAGGAATCTCGTTTTAATACCTTGAAGAGAAAACAAGATTTCTCGCTTGTCACTTCGTGACTACGCTCGAAATGACAAATACCTTATTGCTCAGTCGAAACTGTTTGCTTGGGATTTGTCAAAGCGGCATTCAATGCGTGCCATGCCAAACTTGCACATTTGATTCGAGCAGGAAACTCTCGTACGCCTGCCAATGCTCCAAGACTTCCTAATTCTTCAATCTTTTCTTCAGGAATTGCATCGCCGATCTTCGTCATAATAACGGAATGAAATTTTTCGAAAATATCTTTCGCGTTGCTGATCGTCGTTCCTTTAACTGCTGCGGTCATCATCGAAGCTGATGATTTAGAAATAGCGCAGCCGCTTCCTTTGAAACCGATATCGCTAATGACATCACCGTTTAATTTCAACCAGATGTGATAATGATCTCCGCACAATGGATTATAACCGTCTGCATCGTGAGTGAAATGTTCCGGTTCCTTAAAATTTCTCGGAGACTTATTGTGTTCAAGAATTATTTGTTGATATAACTCGCTCAGATCACTCATCCGAATATCTCCGCTACTTTTTCAATTCCTTGAACTAACACATCCAGTTCTTCTTTTGTATTGTAACAAGAGATCGAAGCCCGGGCAGTTGCAGGAATCCCGAATCGCTGCATCACCGGCTGTGTGCAATGATGTCCGGTCCGAATCGCAATTCCCTCGCGGTCAAGTATTGTTCCGATATCGTGCGGATGAGCATTTTCCAAAACGAATGAAAGAATACTCGCTTTTAATTTTGCCGTTCCGATCAATCGCAGTCCTTTTACTTGACTTAATATTTCAGTCCCATACTCAAGAAGTTCGTGTTCGTAATTTGAGATCGCTTCAATTCCAATAATGTGAACATAATCGATCGCCGCACCGAGTCCGATACCGCCAACAATGTTCGGCGTTCCGGCTTCAAATTTGTACGGCAGATCGTTATAGATTGTTTTTTCAAACGTTACTGAACGAATCATATCTCCGCCCCCTTGATACGGTTTCATCTGTTCAAGCAGCGATGTTTTTCCGTACAAGATTCCAATACCCGTTGGACCGAAAATTTTGTGTCCTGAAAAAGCAAAGAAATCACAATCAAGAGCACGTACATCAACCGGAGTATGAGCAATTGCCTGCGCTCCGTCAATCAATACTTTCGATCCATTTTGATGCGCTAGTTCAATGATCTGTTTAACAGGATTGATCGTTCCAAGAGAATTTGAAATATAGACGACTGAAACGATCTTTGTTTTTGGTGATAGTAATTTCTCGTACTCTTCAAGAATCAATTCGCCATCATCGTTCATTGGAATGACGAGTAATTTTGCGCTTCGCTCTTCACAGATCATCTGCCACGGAACGATATTTGAATGATGCTCCATTGCAGAGATGATCACTTCATCACCGGCGTTCAGAAATGTTTTCCCGAAACTTTGCGCTACAAGATTGATCGAATCGGTCGTTCCTTTTGTGAAAATGATTTCCTTATTGGTAGCCGCATTAATAAAATTCTTTACCTTACCGCGTGCTTTTTCATATTCGAACGTAGCTACTTCACTTAAATGATGCACACCGCGATGAATGTTGGAATTTTGTTCTCGATAATATTTATTTTGAATATCAAGAACTGCATTCGGCTTTTGTGTCGTTGCTGCATTGTCAAGATAAATGAGAGGTTTCCCATAAACCTTTGTTGAGAGTATGGGAAAATCTTTCCGCAGAGTTGTTACATCAAATGCTATTTGAGTTTCGAGTTCGGACATGATTTATGCGTGAACAATATCAGGTAAATTTCCGGTGCCGAGTTTTGCTCGAAGATGATCGACAACGATGCTGTCAACATGACGACGCACTATCGGATGAACTATTTTTTCTGTTGCCTCAGCAGCATATCCAACGGTAAGAATTCCTTTTGCATTTTCTTCAGAGATTCCGCGCGTTTTTAAATAGAATGAATGAGTTTCATTCATTCCGCCGACTGCTGCGCCGTGTGTACATTTTACATCATCGGCAAAAATTTCAAGTTCGGGTTTTGTATCAACAATAGCTAAATCGGAAAGCAAAAGATTTCTGTTCGTTTGTTTTGAATCGGTCTTTTGTGCTTCAGGTTCAACATACACTTTTCCGTTGAACACTGCGCGCGATGAATCTGTCAAAATTCCTTTGAACAATTCGTGACTCGGACAATTTGGATGGATATGATGCATAAATGTATGGTGATCGATCAACTGTTTGCCTGACGTAATGTACAAACCGTTCAAATTACATTCTGTCGATTCGCCGTCGATAATCACACTCATATCATTCCGTGCAATCGCACCACCAACTGCGAGCGAAAAAATATGAACAGTACTGTGTTGATATTGATGCACATGCAAATTCTCAACATGGAACGCCGATTCACTTTCCTTCTGAACTTTCACCAACTCTACAACACTGTCGTTCTTTACAACAACTTCCGTTACAGCATTGGTCAGATTTGTATTTTCTTCCGCAGAATAAAAGCTATGGATGAAATTTACCTTTGCGTGATCTTCCACTACAATCAAATTGCGAATATGTGAAGCGAATTGTTCATTATCCTTCTTTGTTGAGATGAACAACAGATGAATCGGTTTTTCAACTTCAACATTTGCGGAAACATGAATGAATGCACCGTCATTGATGAACGCTGTATTCAACGCCGCGAAAGAATTTTTCTCATACTTCACATACTTAGAAAGATGTTGTTGAATAACACCATTATGCGTGGAATACGCCTCGATCAAATTTTTGATCACAATTCCGGATTGCAAACCGTTCAATTGAGAATGTTCTTTTGAAAAATGACCATTCACAAATACGATCACATACTGTACAACATCTTTAACCAACAATAATTTGACAAATTCTGCAGAAACTGATTGTTTAGTTGCTGAATAATTGAACGGCAATTTTGCAATTGATGATATATTAGTGTACTTCCATTCTTCATCCTTTGTTGTCGGGAAACCTCGTTCTTCAAATACGGTCAAAGCAGATTTGCGAACATCATTCACCCACGACGGACTTTTGGTTGCTCCATTCTTTTGAAACGTTTGAAACTCAGCAACATAATGGTTCTTCTCTATAGACATTTTTTCTTCTCCCATTATGCTGATTGCAGCATTTCTTCTTTAATGAAATCGTAGCCATTTGCTTCGAGTTCCAACGCCAATTCTTTTCCGCCAGATTTCACAATGCGTCCATTCACAAGTACATGAACAAAATCCGGAACGATGTAATTAAGCAGACGTTGATAGTGTGTTACAACGATCGTTGCATTAGTCGGAGATTTTAATTTATTCACACCGCTTGAAACGATCTTCAAAGCATCAATATCCAATCCGGAATCAGTTTCGTCAAGGATCGCGAGTTTCGGTTCCAGCACAGCCATCTGCAATATCTCATTTCGTTTCTTCTCACCGCCCGAAAATCCTTCGTTCACCGGGCGATTGATGAAACTATGATCCATCTCAACAATTTTCATTTTCTCTTTCAGCAATTTCAGAAATTGCATGGAGTCAAGTTCTTCTTGTCCACGGGATTTTCTAATTTCGTTCAGCCCCGCTTTCAGAAAATAACTATTACTCACTCCCGGGATTTCTACCGGATATTGGAATGCAAGAAAAATACCGGCATGCGCTCGTTTTTCGGGTTCCATCTCAAGAAGATTCTGACCTTCAAACGTTACCGTTCCTTCTGTTACTTGATATGCTGGATGTCCTGAAAGAACTTGTGCAAGAGTGCTTTTCCCGGAACCATTCGGTCCCATTATCGCGTGTACTTCTCCCGCGTTGATTGAAAGATTGATTCCTTTCAGAATTTCTTTACCATTGACTGATGCGTGTAGATTTTTAATTTCGATCATTTTTTCTCTCTTATAGTTTTATGTTTATACTTCTTACCCCCTCTCGGCTTCGCCGTTTCTCCCCTTGTAAAGGGGGAGATGTCCGAAGGACAGAGGGGGTCGAAAATTATCCTACCGAACCTTCTAAACTAATTCCCAGCAGCTTTTGCGCTTCAACAGCAAATTCCATCGGAAGATTTTTAAATACTGCTTTTGCAAATCCATTGATGATCATTGATATTGCATTCTCAGTATTGATTCCACGTTGTTTGCAATAGAAAATCTGATCTTCACCGATCTTCGATGTTGATGCTTCATGTTCAACGCTTGATGTACTATTCTTCACTTCGATATACGGAAATGTATTTGCACTGCATTTATTTCCGATCAACATCGAATCGCATTGTGTATAGTTGCGGGAGTTCGTCGCATTTTTTCCAATGCTCACCAAGCCGCGATACGTGTTGTTACCGCGCCCTGCAGAAATTCCTTTTGAGATAATCGTGCTGCGTGTATTTTTTCCAAGATGAATCATCTTTGTTCCTGTATCAGCATCTTGGCGATTATTCACAACGGCGACAGAATAAAACTCTCCAATGGAATTATCGCCCTGCAAAATCACAGAAGGATATTTCCACGTGATGGCAGAACCTGTTTCAACTTGAGTCCAAGAAATTTTTGAATGTACACCAACACATTTTCCGCGCTTCGTCACAAAATTAAATATTCCACCTTTGCCCTCTTTATCTCCGGGATACCAATTCTGCACAGTGGAATATTTTATTGACGCATGATCGAGCGCAACAAGTTCAACGACCGCAGCGTGCAACTGATTTTCATCTCGTATCGGCGCACTGCATCCTTCAAGATAGCTGACGGATGCGCCTTCTTCCGCAATGATGAGCGTACGTTCAAATTGCCCCGTGTTGGATGCATTGATACGGAAGTATGTTGAAAGTTCCATCGGACAGCGAACGCCTTTGGGAATGAAACAGAACGAGCCGTCGCTGAACACGGCAGAATTGAGTGATGCAAAAAAATTATCCGAATACGGAACGACAGAGCCGAGATATTTTTTTACAAGCTCCGGATGTTCTTGAACAGCGTCAGAGAATGAACAAAAAATGATCCCTTTCTCTTTCAATGTCTCTTTGAAAGTTGTTGCAACAGAAACGGAATCGAATACAATATCAACTGCAACACCGGTCAATCGCTTTTGTTCCGTAAGCGAGATTCCGAGTTTTGCGTACGTTTCCAACAACACCGGATCAACTTCATCAAGACTGTTTAATTTTTTTGCCTGCTTCGGCGCAGAATAATAACTGATCGCTTGATAATTTACCGGAGAATATTTCACGTTGGGCCAATGCGGCTCTTGCATTGTCAGC
Source organism: Bacteroidota bacterium (assembly GCA_031420755.1). Taxonomy (GTDB): domain Bacteria; phylum Bacteroidota; class Ignavibacteria; order UBA10030; family UBA8401; genus UBA8401. The sequence continues at coordinate 25,328 of JANONI010000183.1, forward strand.
CAAGCACGAAATGCTTTCAATCGCCACGCGGTGAGCCATTCGGGTTCATTTTTTATTGTAGAAATCGTGCGAACAACATCTTCATTCAATCCCGGTGGAATTGTATCCGATTCGATGTCGGTCGTAAATCCGTATTTATAATCTTGCGATACTAATTCTTCAACTGTTTCTGACATAAAATTTCCTCCCAAATCAATCGGTAGCCGCGGGCTTTAGCCCGCGTAGTAGCGCGACCTGCCACTAAGTGATGCCTTCACGAAGTGATCCTTTGGATCGGCAAAGGTCGCGGGTACCGAAGTAAATATTTACACTCCAAACGAACTGCCGCATCCGCAGGTTTTTGCCGCTTGCGGATTGTTGAACACAAAGCCATGTCCACTTAGTCCCTCGGTAAAGTCCAACGTTGTTCCCGAAAGATAGAACATACTTTTCTGGTCAACAGTAATTTTTACGCCTTGTTTTTCGAGAACCATATCACGTTCCTTTATCTGATCGTCAAACGCAAGCACGTACGACATACCGGAACATCCTCCGCCTTTCACCCCAAGACGCAGATTATGATTTTCGGGAATGTTGTTTTTTTCTTTGATCGAACGAACTTCTTTCACCGCTCGTTCGGTGAGGATGATATCCTCTTCTTGTGTTTGTG
>JANONI010000184.1:0-1609 GCA_031420755.1 Bacteroidota bacterium
TCGTTCTCCTGTTGGAGATGAAATAAGAAATTGCAATTTCGTTTGCTGATTTACTGGAGCGTTCTTCTCTACTGAGAATGTGAACCGCGCGGTTGACACTTCGCCGGATTTGAGGTTCGGGATTTGAGTTTTGACTTGCCCGCCTTCTGTTTGGCGGGGATTTGTGAATGTAAGCCATTGCGGAACATTCTGCGCTTCTACTGTTACATTTCCTGCATCAACAGTTGCAGCGTTGGCAACGGCAAGTTCTATTGTATTGTTTTGCGAGGCGAACGGGAGTTTGTGCCCGCCCGCCGTCTGTATGGCGGGTTGAGCCGTTGCCGTAATAACAAAGCAACCTAATGCCAAAAGTGTTATTAATGTTTTCATTGCCCGCTCCATTCTTTCAACAACTGTTCTGCATCGGCAATCAATAGTTCGGCAGCATCTTTGGCAACGGCTTTGCCTAGTTGGGCTTTTACTTCGTTAATAAATGCTTGCAGAAGATTTATTGCTGCTTTTGTTTGTCCTTTTTCTTTTTGTTTACCGGCGTTTTCTATTTTTTGTAGGAGCGAATTGGCAATGCCGCGATTGTTTATTGAAGTCATTTTTAAATAACTTGAAATTGATTGAGACAAACTTAGGGCATTAACTAGTTTTGAAACACTCGAATATTCCCCGGAGATTGAAGAAAAAGAAAGTTTATAACTTATTGACTGTAATGAATCAATAACACCACTAATGTTTAGCGAGAGAACTCTACTATATGCACGTAAATAAATTAAGCCTTTATATCTATTTAACTTAGTTCCTTGTATTAGCAAGGTATAACTTTCTCTAAATGCAGAATCAAAAGGGGTTATATCAAACCCCATAGTCCAAATAGGTTCATAGGTACTATTATCTCCATCGTCATCTCCTATACCATCATCACCGTATGATAAATAAGGAATTTCGTATACATATGGTTTTGGAGTATAATTATACCCCGATTTTCTACCTTGGGAGTCTATTAATAAAAAGTGTTGACTTTCCAAATTGATATAAAACTCGGATGCTTGTCCAAGTAATAATGTTGTATTAAAGATACACGTTATAATGAACATTTTAATTTTCATTGTTTTTCACCTTTTATTTTTATTAAGAACAATAAAATCCCAAAATTTATTATTGTAACTTGATAATGAAGAACTTTCACCACCTGGATCTTGTATAATATATTCACCATCTGATTTTTTCCCAGTAATCAAAACCCAGTGGTTATTTCCTTTATTTGATACTTTAACAACAACGAGATTACATTTTTCCAAATAGTTATCAATGCTTTTAGGGTTAGTTGCTTTTGATGTGTCTCCAAAGAAAATCTTATTATCAATATTTTGTTTGTATACTATCGTTGAGTCAGAATGAATTGTTATCGCTTTCCAATTTACACTTAATCCCGAAAATCCACCCTCCTCATAAGTTCTTTCTTTCATCCATTCATTTAATTCTCCAGGGTTTATTGTATCTCCAAGTGTTGTCATCGCCATTGCCATTGCAGTTAGTGTACATCCTTTACGTCTTATTTTAAATTCAGTTGAACGATCATAATAATTATTTGCCCAAGTTTCATTTCCACCTTGCTTAT
>JANONI010000185.1:0-2904 GCA_031420755.1 Bacteroidota bacterium
AAAATGCGCCGTCCTTCGCCATATTTTTTCTTTGTGTATTTGAAATACAAACGTTGAACGATCACCGAAACAGCTTCAAGAAAAAATATTCCGCCAAGAATCGGTAGAATCAATTCTTTCTTTGCCATCACCGTTAAGGCACCGATCGCACCGCCGAGTGCCAACGAGCCAGTATCACCCATAAATATTTGCGCCGGATATGAGTTGTACCACAAAAATCCGAGAGCCGCGCCGACTATGGCAATACAAAACACAACAAGTTCTCCGTTTCCGCGCAGATAAATGATATTAAGATAACTGCTGAATTCAATATTCCCAGAAATGTAGACGATGATGCCAAGCGTGAGCGCAACAATTCCGGATGTTCCAATGGCAAGCCCGTCGAGTCCATCCGTAAGATTCACCGCGTTGGATGTTGCGGTGATAATGAAAATGACAAGCGGGATGTAAAAAATCCCGAAATCAAATTCTAAATTCTTAAAGAACGGAACCGTTGTTACGGTGTTGGCATTGATCGCTTTTAATTCCGGCATTGAATAGAGAACATATCCAAGGATCAATCCAATCGTTACTTGACCAATGATTTTATACCAGCCGATAAGCCCTTCTTTTTTCTTCTTGACAATCTTGAGATAGTCATCCATAAATCCGACAACACCGAGACCTGCGGTAACAAATAAAATCATCTGCACATACGTGTTCGTCAAATCTCCCCAGAGCAGCGTCGGAATCAAGATCGCTGCGATAACGATAATTCCGCCCATCATCGGTGTTCCGGCTTTCAGCTTATGTCTTTCCGGAGAACCTTCGCGGTATGTTGTAACAATTCCTTTTTCCTTCAGCATTTTTATTACTTTGCCGCCAATAATAAAACTGATGAAGAGCGCTGTAATCGCTGCCATCGCCGCGCGGAATGTGAGATATTTCACCACACCGAAACCCGGCGGGTGATACACTTGTTCGATCCAATACAAAAGATGATAGAGCATTACCGTTGATCCTTTACGTTCAATTGTCCGTTGCCATTTGTCAATTGATTCACCACATCTTCCATCTTCATTCCGCGAGAACCTTTTACTAACACCACATCACCATGGTTCAATATTTTTTTAAGTTCGTTTGAAAGTTCATCCTTCGATTCAAAATGTTTCGCGGTCGTACCGAACGCTTCGCTTGTATATTTCGAGAATGGTCCAACGGTGAACAAATGATTGAATTTCATTTCCGCCGCAATAACCCCAATGTTCGTATGTTCTCGTTTCGATGCGTCTCCAAGTTCACGCATATCGCCAAGCACTACAATCTTTTTTGCATTGGTGTTGAACAAGGTCAGCGTCTTCAACGCCGCAATGACCGAATCGGGATTCGAATTGTACGTATCGTTTACGATAGTGATGCCGTTATTCGACATCACTTCCATTCGGTTCGATGCAGACGAAAATTCTTTTAACGCTTTGGAAATCTTTTTTGCCTTTACTCTTAGTTTTAATCCGACAGCACTTGCCGCAAGAGCATTTGTTACATTATGCAGTCCCGGAACTCCAAGCGTAACATTGAACGCAATGTTTTTTTTCTGGCATGCAATCTCGAATTTGGACTGCCCAAGTTCATTCGTCTGAATTTTCTTTGCTCGAACATCGGATTTCGACATCGTTCCATAGCTGAACTTTTTCTTCAGCGTCTTTGAGCCGGTTTCAAGATAACGATCATCGCAATTAACAAATGCGATCCCGCGATGACTGTTCACATAGTTGAATAATTCCAACTCTTCTTTGGCAACACCATCTTCATTGCCAAAAAATTCCAAATGTTCCTTGCCGATATTCGTGATTAATCCGTGCGTTGGCTCCGCGATCTCACACAAATATTTCAATTCGCCAAAATGATTCGTTCCTATTTCGATCACCGCTGCATCGTGGTTCGATGCCAAGCGAAATAATGTCTGCGGAACGCCGATGTGATTGTTTAGATTTCCTTCCGTGCTCAATACGTCATACTTCGTTCGCAGCACTGCGTTAACCATTTCCTTCGTTGTCGTCTTTCCGTTGCTTCCTCCGATCGCTATGACCGGGATGTCAAATTTTCGCCGATAGATTCTTGCCAATTCACCGAATGCAGCAGTGGTATCATTCACAATTACAAACACGCACGGAAACGTTCGAAAATATTGATCATGCTTCTGCGCCCATTCGCGATGCACAACTATTGCGGATGCTTCTGCTTTCACAACTATATCAATAAAATCATGCGCGTCAAATGTTTCGCCCTTCAATGCAAAGAAAATATTATTTTTGTTCACTACGCGCGAATCCGTTGAAACACCGGAGATGGTTCTCCGTTTTAATAGTTCCTGATTGACAAGTTCAACACCTGTCAATTTTTTCAGATCCGATGCAGTAATTTTTTTCATAATGTTATACAAACTTCAATACTTCTTCTTTGTCACTAAAATGAATTTTTTCTTTTCCTATCACTTGATAATCTTCGTGCCCTTTTCCCGCTATTAAAATTATATCGCCCAATTTTGCGATTGCAATTCCTTTTGCAATAGCTTTTCCTCTGTCGGCTTCAACGATCGTCTTCTTCTTGTCCGAAATTCCTTTAAGCACATCAGTAATGATCTTCATCGGATCTTCCGTGCGCGGATTATCAGATGTAACGATGATGACATCGCTCAATCGCTCGGCAATCGCACCCATTTTTGGTCGTTTCGTTGTATCGCGATCTCCTCCAGCACCAAAAATTGTGATGATCGTATTTGTTCGATGTTCGGGAAGCACATCATGGATCGTCTGCAGACAATTTTCAAGTGCATCCGGTGTATGCGCATAATCAACAATCGCTGTCCAGCCTTTCGGTGATCGAATTTGATCGAATCGTCCCGGCGCGGAAATAAGATTCGCA
>JANONI010000186.1:0-1765 GCA_031420755.1 Bacteroidota bacterium
CCCGACGGCGATACGTGGAATGTTTTCAAAAATCTGATCAACAAAATTCATTTTCCTGCTCCGGGAATAAAATTTTATTCGAATGAAAAAACTGTTGCGAAAGGATTATTGCTGAATTGATGAAACAAACTAAAATAAATCCGTCATGCCCGAATGTTCCTGTCGGGCATCCATCAATGGATTCCCGCTCGACGAGTCGAGTCATCGACTTAAAACGTGCGGGAATGACGTTGTTTATTTTGATTTGTTACTCTACAAGTGCATTCGCCGGAGACTTTGATTCTTTGTTCACGTTTTTGCCAAAACAAAAATATGTCTCACCATTCACTGCAAACGGAAACGAGCACCGCATCTCGTACAATAAATTACTGAATCGAAATTCGTTGATCGGAAGTATGGGAGGAATTTTCCCGATGGCGAATATTCAATTCAAAGGAATAGATGCTCAAGTCTCTATTGCAAGTTCCATCTACACTTTTCTGAATAGTGCGGGCATCAGATTTCAAGTCGTGAATGTAGATTTTTTTGTGGACATGTACGCCGATGTTAAACTCACTTCTTCTGCAACCGTGCGCATTGGCTGGGGACACACAAGCCAGCATCTTGCCGATGATGCGTTCGAATCTCTTGGCTATACAAAGTCTGTAAATTACGCGCGCGATTTTTATCAATTATTTCTGATCCATCAAGTTCCTCTCATTAAAGGATTCGTCTACGGCGGAACGTATTACAATTATTCATTTTTGATTGATAAAAGAATTGACGGTGAATTTTTACTTGAAGCCGGAAGTGAATTTTTGAATGTTCCAATTTTTAGACCGGTGAATTTCTATTCTGCTGTTGATATAAAACTGCGAAGCGAGCTTGCATACGGAGCAACGCAAAGTTACCAAACAGGAATTAAAATTCAGAATGAATCGCTGAGTGCGATGCGCATTGCATACACCTATAGAACCGGCATTGAAGAACGCGGACAATTTTATACTCAACGAAATAATTATCACACCATTGGGATGTTTTTTGATTTTTAAAACAATGCGAAGCATCCTTCGGATAATGCCACAGATTGTACGGATTATTTTATTAATACGGCGATGAATATTCGAAAAGGAATCCGCAGCGATGCGGAAATAATTGCGCGCTATAACATTGCGCTCGCAAAAGAGACCGAACATTTTGATCTAAACTTTGAGCGGACATTGCTCGGAGTAAATGGAATGTTTGATGATCCTTCGCGCGGATATTATCTTGTCGCCGAGATGCACGGTGAGATTGTGGGGCAAATGATGATCACCTACGAGTGGAGCGATTGGAGAAACGGAATTTTCTGGTGGATACAAAGCGTGTATGTTGCACCGGAATTTCGCGAACAAAAAATCTACCGCACATTGTACGAACACGCAGTTGAATTGGCAAAAGAACAGAAAAATGTTTGTGGACTGCGGCTCTATGTTGAAAAAGAAAACGAGCGTGCGCATCGCGTTTACGAAAAATTAGGGATGACGCTGACGAAGTACGATATGTACGAAGTGGATTTTGTATTGCAACGATAAGGCAACCATATAAAAAACTATGGCATCTTACATCCATTAGTTTGTAATTCTTCCCTTCTTCTACACCTTGCAGTAATGCCTGAACAAAAAAAATATATCGCTCATCTCGATCTTGATTGTTTTTTTGTTTCCGTCGAACGGATCAACAATCCGTCGTTGATCGGCAAACCGGTGGTTGTCGGCGGAACCGGAAGGCGCGGTGTGATTTCTTC
>JANONI010000187.1:0-4552 GCA_031420755.1 Bacteroidota bacterium
TCAATGTCTGACGTTTTGCGCAGTCCAACGCAAGATGTCAGACACCTTCCCATAAAAATAATGCAGGTGTCAGACATCGTTCCTGCATTCTGTCATCCTTCTCAAAAAGAGCAACTCACAATGTGAGTTACTTAGGAGTTATGAGATTTTTATTTTTGAAAAATATCCACTGCTTACCCATTCGTTGAACCATTGAAATAAATTCTGCTGAAGTTCTTTCTGTGCATCCGGAAATCGGTCGGTCAGTAATGCAATAGATTCACCAAATGTTTTTTGCGAAACCAATGCGTTCAACAGAAAAAATTGTTGCTCGGAAAGAATATCCCAGTATGTCCGGTATGTTTTCCGATAGACAACGACAAATATTTTCTCATTTTTTATTTCAGGAACAGTCATTTCTTCATTCACAGCGTCGAGATATTCACAAACATTATAATCGAACTCAAGCATTTCTAACGCTGCAATTGGAACGAGTGTTGCGTTTTCCCATTGATCCATCGGAACTGCAGCTATCTCCTGCTGTTGAACAACCGGCGATTCCTCCGCATCCATATTGTTCGTGATGGAAAGTTCGAGCCGTGCAAGATCGAACAAGAATGTTTTATTCTGCAAATCTGATTCGTGAATGAATTGCGGAAAATATCTGCCGAGATGATTCAACGTATAACTGTGCGAGGGAAATTTCTTTACATATTCTTCTGCAATCATCCGGTCGAATTCTTCTTCTCCTACCACATTCTTCACCGCGGGATAATCGATCGCCATAGATTCCGTCATCCGAAGAAAGAACATTTTTCGGTAGATGGCGATTCGCTCAACAGGCGACAATGTTTTTGACGGAAGAATATTGGCGTAAGCTTCTTCAAACGGCATTGCATTTTGCGCTGAGTCGGATTTCCATGCTTCGTCATTTGTACCGGGATGCTCAATAACGCTTTGCATCCAGTGCTGTATTGTCTTTAATGGAATATTTTTTTCCATGTACCGTCTCGTTAAACTTTAAAAGATTGTTTGATATTCCAATGTTACTACATAGCTTCGTGTTAATCCGTCGGGTCTTACCGTCCGCGCACGCGCAGGTGAACCATAGCTCACTTCTATGCGATCCGATGGATTGAGTGAATATGTTAAATACAGATTCATATTGACGGTTATTCCTTTCGAACCGTAAATTGTCTGTTCGGATCCGCTAATTGATGTATACGAATCATCTGCAAAATGATAAATTGGTAAAATACTTGGTGTGAGAACGATGTTCGCGTTCAGTTGAACGGGATACGATACCCGAAGCAAAAGATCACCGCTTCGCTTATAATTGTTTGTCGATGTGAATTTCCTGAACTCGGAATCGATCGGATAATTATCTATTAAAAATTGATTTTTATTTTGGGAAAGCGGTTGTTGAAGAGCGACCACAAATTTCAACTCGTCAATATGATATCCGAATCCGAGGATAAGGTCGTATGTCCCCAAACTCGATTGATAATGCATCGGAAGACTCAATCCATTGAATTTGGTATTTCCATCGCTCAATGGAATTTTCAATCCAATTGTAACGTTGTTTGTTTTTCGAAATGAATATGTAGTGCTGAAAAAAATATCCGACAATCCTGTTCTCTGAGTGGATTCGCCGCGCTGTGAGAGGAATGACAATTTAACATCACATCGAATATCATCGTTCAACGCTCTCCCATATTCCGCATACCCGCTATAGACTGCAATATTGTTATCTGCCTTACCGTGTGAAATACCGAATGCAAAACGATTGTTTTTGTCAATTGCAATTGAGTCATCATTGTGAGGTTTAAGACTATTAATAGTGCAAAATCCTGCGTCACTACATCCTTGAGCATGAGCATGTTGTGCGATGAAAAGGAGCAATGGAAGAATAAGTAATCGAAGTTGTTTGACCATTTTTTTCTTTATGATACATATTAAATCTTATGACTCATTGAATTGACCAATTCATTCTTTTCAACCGGCGTTAAACGCATTTTCGGTGCAACGGTTGGTCTTGGAAGATTCATCATAGCCGGATCAGGTTTTTCAGTCCTATATTTCTTTGCTTTGAGTGCTTCTTCGTGAACCACATCGAATTCCGGAATATCTTCATCCCATTCCAACAATGTATTTCGTCCGCCGGTGCGTTGATAGGCATAACGGTACAATTCCCATACCGCATCAATCACATGATCATTGTGTGTATCCAGAATATGCGTTCCTTTGTTCGTGTGTCCCGCTAAATGATATTGACAAACGAGCGACGGATCGATCCGGTCAATAAATTTTTTCGCATCAAATTCATGATTGTACGCGCTCACGTAAATATTATTCACATCCATCAACATTCCGCACTGCGACTCTTCCATCAATCGAGCATGAAATTCCCACTCGCTCATGGATGATGATGAGAATTGTGCGTATGTGGAAACATTCTCCAGCACCAACGGACGCTCCATGAATTCCATCACCTGTTTTGCTTTAGTCACAATGTGTTTCAATGATTCTTCCGTGTATGGAATCGGAAGAAGATCATGAACATTGTGAGCATTTACTCCCGTCCAGCAGAGATGATCGGAGATGTATGGAGATTTCACACGGTCGGCGAGAGCTTTTAATAATTTCAAATATTCAAAATTTACCGGATCACTGCTTCCGATAGAAAGCGAAACACCATGAAGAACAATGGGATATCGTTCGGCAATCTTGTCCAGCACGTATCGCACCCGTCCGCCGGATTCGAGATAAGTTTCGGAGATCACTTCAAACCAATCAACGCTCGGATTATTTTCTAAAATATAATTGTAGTGAACGCTGCGTAATCCAACGCCGAATCCGAAATCAGGTATGTTCCATTTATTAGGAGTCATTTATTTTTTTCTCAACGTTAGAAGAACAACGCCGCAGTAAGCGGCTCTGTTCTTGAACAACAATGGTTTACACGATACACAAAGAATTACATTGGCTTTTTGTCGCCCATTTTTGTTGAATCCATTCCGTTGCAACCGTCTTTTGTTTTTGTCGTGTCATGTCCTTTGCAACTGTCTTTTCCCTTGCAGCCATCTTTCGTTTTTTTCATATCTTTTCCTTTACAACCATCTTTTCCTTTTTTCATGTCTTTTCCTTTACAACCATCTTTACCGCTGCAGCCATCTTTCTTTGCTTCTTTTTTGTCGGTTTTTGCAGGTGCTTTGTCTTGAGCATTGGCAATGGAACCGCTTAACAAACCTGCAACAGCGGCGGTCATTAACAATTTTGAAAATGTGTTTGCTTTCATAACTACTCCTTTATTGATGATTAGTGAAAAATAAATTAAATATAACAGATAACTTTGTCTTGTTTAGCATTAAATTTTTTTATGGGTGCGCGTCGTTCATTCGAGTATAATCAATACCAACACCGTGACAGCCAATGCAGCCCACACCTTTTTTGTTAGCGGCATACAGGGTTGAACCGATCGGCGAAGTTTCTGCCCACACCCAGCCGTTAGCATCTGCATTTTGGTCCCCATTTTTCTTAAAAAGGAAAACATACGTTGTTAATGCATTATTCGTGTACAGTTCTTTAACAATAAGCGAAGAATCCGGAAAGACCGTTCCCGCTTTCACCTTTCCGGTTCCATCTAAATATTTTGCTGCGATTGCATTGTATCGCGTGCGAAGTTTTGCATCGGGGTGACCGGAATTTCCCCCTTTGGAAATTGTATCCAAAGTATTTTTGTAAAACACAAAACCTGTTGAACTTTTTCCGAGCATATACAACGCTGTCTCCGTTGTTGCGGACTGCCCTGGAGTGGTTGGTGAATCTTCATCGTTACATCCTGCCGCAAACAGAGAGAGCATTAAAACGAATAACATCTGTTTCATTTCTTCTTCCTTCCCTATGGTTGATCGTAATAACTATTATTGAATCAATATACATTCAACCTATCACGAAATTATCACGGAGAGATAAAATGATTATTGCTCCAACTATGATTGATAGACGGGCAATATAAAAGAAAACGCGGTTCCTTCATTTTTTTTACTTGAAACTGTAATTGACAAATGATGTACATCCAGAATTTTTTTAACAATTGCCAATCCTAATCCGGCACCGTCATTCTGAAAGATATTCTTTTGGCTTCCTTTATTGTACCGGTCGAATATATGAGGGATATCTTTTTCAAAAATTCCTTCACCCGTATCTGCCACTGTAACATCAACGCCGGTCGAATGTCGCCGCGCTTCTATCGTTACAACTCCGCCCTGCGGAGTGAATTTGATTGCGTTGTCAGCAAGATTTTGAATAACGCGGTCAACAAGCGCAATATCTGCTATCACCAATGGAAGATCGTGCGGAAGAATGCATTGAAATCGGATATCTTTTTTTTCTGCAATAAGTAGATACTTTTGTCCAATATCTAGTACAAGCTCGGTAATGGAAAATGGTTCAGGGTTCGGTTTTATCTGCTGTGCTTCTAATTTAGAAAGTTCAAACAACTCTTCTACTAAGGTGCTCAATCGGTCGGCGTTGGAAAGAATTGTTTTTAAATATTTTTCGCGCTCCGGTT
>JANONI010000188.1:0-8150 GCA_031420755.1 Bacteroidota bacterium
CCGCCCGGTTCGCGAAAATAAATGGAATGAAAATAAAAACGATCGATTACTTCTGTCGGGGAAAGTCCGCTCTGTTCAATGTGGTGTTGCCACTCTTCGTGTGCTGCAAAATCTTTTACTCGCCATGCAATATGATGAACGGAACCAGCTGATTGTCGTGCAAAAGGAATATTTGGATTCACAATAACATCAATTGCTGCTTCATCACTTCCTTCTCCGACTAAAAACCGATACATACTGCCATTTTGGGAAACAGAATGAAAACCAAGAACATTATTGAGAACTGCAGCCGAATCTTCAATCGAAGCCAGATTCATCGTAACTCCAAAAAAATTACGGATGGCGTGTTCAACAGGAATTGGACCTTGTTTCCATGGAAATTTTAATATCTGTTTGTCACTAAAGACAAGTTCAATCATCATTCCATCAGGATCGAGGAATGAGATGATGTCATTTTCATATTTTCGTTCCGGACCGGAAAAAGAAATTCCATTCTTTGAAAGATGATTGATCCAAAAATTGATCGATGGTATTGGAACCGCAAATCCAACGCGGGATATTTCACCATTTCCCCGTGCACCACGTGAAGCTCGACCAAACGGGAAAAATGTCATCGCCGTTCCGGGACTTCCAACCTCATCACCATAGTATAAATGATACACATCGGGCGCATCTTGGTTGATTGATTTCTTCACAAACCGCAATCCAAGGATTGAAACATAAAAATCAATATTACGCTGAGCATCGCTCGCCATTGCTGTAATGTGATGAATTCCCAAAATTTTATCCTTCATAACACCTTCTTTTCATTGTCTTTTTTACTTCAGGTAACAACTCCTGCGCCGCTCTGAACAGCGCAGTGTTGTATGATGCTTTTCGTAAACTTCCCGAAATACCAACAAGATGAATATTTGTTGACATGATTTTCATCTTACTTCGCCTGATTGAGTTCAATATTTAAGTTCAACTCAATATCTTCTCCGACAAGAAACCCGCCAGCTTCTAATGCCGCATTCCAAACCAATCCCCACTCTTTACGATTGATTACGGTAGTCGCCTTAAAAGCTGCAACAATCTGTCCCCACGGATTTACTGCTTGACCTTTGAATTTAGCATCGAGAACAACTTGTTTGGTTATTCCACGAAGTGTTAAATCTCCGGTGATTACTAACTTATGATTTCCTTTTGAATGAACTTCGGTACTTTTGAAAGCCAAAATTGGATACTTTTCAGCATCAAAAAAGTCTGCACTGCGAAGATGATTGTCGCGATCGTTACTCTCTGTATTGATGCTTTTTGCTTTGATCTGCACATCAATAATTGCATCACTGAAATCTTCTTGTGATGCCGCGACAGTTCCTTCAAATTCTTTGAAGGTTCCAGTCACTTCTGATATGACCATATGTGATACGGTGAAATTAATATTCGTATGGGCAATATCTATCACCCATGATTTTTTAAGATCTACATTTTCTACTGCATTTAACATAATATTATTCTCTCTTTCAGTAATTTGATTAACCTTGAATAAGTTCAACATTGAATGTTAAATCAACATTCTCACCGACATACAATCCACCCGCTTCAAGAATTTTATTCCATCTCAACCCCCAGGCTGTACGATCAATCGTTGTTGTTGATTTGAAGATTACAACCATTTGTCCCCATGGATTTTTTGTTTTTCCTTTTAATTGAGCATCAAGAACTACTTGTTTTGTTACACCGCGCATTGTAAGGTCACCGGTTACTTTATATTTTCCTTCGCTAGTTTTTTCTACTTTTGTACTCTTGAATGTAATAATGCTGTCAACTGCCGCATTAAAGAAATCAGGACTTTTCAAGTGTCCATCACGCTTTGGTTCATCGGTATCAATACTATTTGCTTTAATTGCAATATCGACTTTCATATCAGAAAAATCTTCCTTACCACTTTCAACAGTTCCAGAAAATTCTTTGAACTTACCGGTCACTTCCGAAACAACCAGATGAGTAACTGCAAAATTGATATTACTGTGTGATTTTTCAATTTTCCATTTGGTTTGCGCGGCAACTGTTGCTGCTACGACGATAACGAATATTAGAATCTTTTTCATTGTGAGGCTCCTTTATGTTATGATTAAGTGATTATGGGTTTATGTAACGCTTGTTTCAAAAATTAAATTTTTTTTCTTAACGCTAATCCTAGTTTTTTTAACAACGCAGATAATTGATGGAGTTCAGATTCTGTTACTGTTGAAGCAATAATATTCTCTACAAAAATTGCATGTTTAGGAAACATCTCTTTAAATTTTTTCTCGCCCTTTGTTGTTAATCGAAGCACATATGCCCGGCGATCGTTTTCATCTTTTGTTCTTTCAACCAATCCTTGTTTTTCAAGATTGTCCACCACAACAGTAATATTTCCACCGCTCATCAGTTTCTTCGAGCACATTTCTCCAATTTTCATTGGTCCTAAATGACCGAGCGATTCAATTATACCAAACTGAGGAACTGTTAATCCATAACTATCAATATCCTTAGCAGTAAGAATTGCCAACGTATCGGCGGCTCTTGCCAGTTTAACCCACATAGAAAGGGCTAAATCTGCATTTTTTCCATATTTTTCAGTTGTTTTCATTTGTGTGTGTCCTATCATAATTATTACTAATTCAAGTATAACTAATTAGTTATATATTGTCAAGCCTTTTCTTTGATTATTTTAAAAATAAAAACGGCGACTTTAAGTCGCCGTTTTGTTAATAGTACCCTCGAAAATTACAAACCATCTTGAGAGATAACCCAAGCGAGAATTGCCATGGCAATTGCTCCTAATTCTAATTCTCTGGGATGAACTTTATCTATTGTATCATTATTCGAATGATGATAATCAAAATACCGTTGTGGATCTGGGTTGAAACCAATTAATGCCGTTCCCAATGGCTGCAAGGTACTAATATCGGCTCCGCCTCCACCTCTGCTGATTTTTTCTGCACCAACAATTTCAAGTACTGAAGAATAGGATCTGATCTTTTCAAATCTCACAGAGTCAGTGCTAACACCAAATCCTCTCGGAGAAGATCCGCCGGCATCACTTTCGATTGCGGCAATGTGTTTTTCTTTTTTATTGTTCTCTCTTGCCGCATACGCTTTCCCGCCTCTAAGTCCATTTTCCTCGTTAGCATAGAGAACAGCGCGAATAGTTCGTCGTGGTTTTAGTTTCAAACTTTTAATCAATCGAATTACCTCAACACTGTGAACTATTCCGCTTCCATCATCATGAGCGCCGGTTCCTTTGTCCCAACTATCCAAATGTGCTCCAACAAGAACAATTTCATCCGGCTTTTCACTTCCGCGTATTTCACCAATTACATTGTATGAAAGAACATCAGGATACGTTTGACAACGTAGCAAAAGATGTATGGAAACAACATTGCGCCGATTCAATTCCTTGCTCAACATCTCTGCATCTACCGTACTAATTGCCGCCGCTGGAATTTTAGGAATAGAATCTGCGTAACGCATTGCGCCGGTATGTGGTTCATCATCCAAAGCGGGAGTAATAGATCGAACAAGAACAGCAACAGCGCCAACCTTTGCCGCTTCAATCGCACCGTTGGTTCGTTGGTTCACTGCGCCGCCATATGCGTGAAATGGATTTGCATTTTTTTTATCAAACGGACGATTGTAGAAAATAATTTTACCTTTAGCTTTATCACCAAGCTGTTTAACTTCATCGAACGATTGTACTTCAATGACATCCGCACGAATACCATTCTTCGGGGTTCCTATGCTTCCACCCAAAGCACAAATGGATAATTCTATTTTCTTTTTATTCACAAGTACGAGAGAGGCTTTTTCGTCTCCTCGCACCCAATGTGGAATCATAACCGGTTCTAACCACACAGAATCCGCTCCGGCATGCAGCAATGCTTGTTTTCCCCATACGACTGCTTTGTCATAATTTTTTGAACCACTTAACCGATTGCCTATATTTCCGGTGAGATCTTTTAGCATTTCAAATGCAGTCAGTTCTTCCAATCCTTTGTTTTTAATTTGTTCTGCTATTTCGAAATGCGACTGCTGTGCAGTAAGACACGATGAGAAAACGATCAGAAAGAGAAGAGATGTTTTCATTGTTTCCTTTTCATTTTTTTAGATTTAATTTCATTTTTAATTTTCTTAAAGGTTGCTCTCATATCTTCCGACACAACTTTTATATCACCAAGTATCGGCATAAAATTAGTGTCGCCATTCCAGCGCGGCACAATATGGAAATGGATATGGTCATCAACTCCGGCTCCGGCGGCTCTGCCGATATTTGCTCCAAAGTTAAATCCTTGCGGCTTCATTACTTTTTTTAATATCTCAAGCATCTGTGCTGCAGTTTCCATAATTTCAGAAAGTTCCTCAACAGAAAGATCACTCAACTCTGGCGTTTGTTGATATGGCACAATCATTAAATGTCCGCTGTTATACGGATAAAGATTCATCATTACAAAACAGTGACTTTTTCTAATAATCACAAGGTTTTTATCATCTTTTTTCTCTCTGAGTATTCGGAGAAATAAAGATTCCCCGTTACGGGGTTTCTCATTCTGAAATGTTGAAATATATTTTGATCGCCAGGGTGAGAACAGACGCTTCATAGTTACCTCAAAAAGATGGTGAAGAATATCTGACTGGAGTTTCGCCAAAGGTGCATCTGCAAATCTCTTAAAGTTTGCGTGTTAGAAGTTGAGCCGCTGGATATACGTCTGTATTTATTATAGGAAGCACTGAGAATTTTTTGCTTTTACATTTGCGTTGGTGCCAAAGGCATCGAGACTGTGTAAAAAGTAAAATTTTGTGAAACACATCCCCGAAATCTCACCTGTCCGCCTTTGGTCGAAGACTCGTTGAGCGGAAAGATTTCGGGGATGTTAACGCTGAAAAAATAGTTTTACACAGTCTCCATCCCTTTCCGAAGGAACACTTCGTGTCGGGACAAAAAGCACATTGTTTTACAACGCAAAAGCCTTGTCAAGATATTGAACCTTGACAAGGACTGAAGTTAAAATGAGTATGTTACACTCATCGTTGACCGCCTGCCAAGAAGAGACCCGCCAAAAATTTCGAAATGCACTCTGTTGAGCAGATTTGCGATATTAAAATTCATACTTAAATTTTCATTAACAACGTATCCTGCCGATAAGTTTACGAGTGCATACGTGGGAATTTGTCCCTGAAATACTCCCGCCGCCCAAAAATATGACGGAATATATTTTATTTTCACCGAAACATCATAATTATCCTTGCTTAGATAAGTTATCCCTGCATTCGATTTCCAACGCGGGGAGTTTGGCTGAATCTGTTCAGCTTCAGAAGCGGTAACGGTTTTTTTATCGATCTCGAATTGGAAATAGGTGTAATTCGCATCAAGAATGATCTCATCGGTGAGATAATAGTTCGCGGAAAGATCATATCCGTATTCTTCAACCTTTCCTACATTTTTATATGACCATACCGTATGAGAAAAACTTGTATCATTCCCTGTTTTATAACTCGTCCGGTTGATGATTGATGGAGAGACTAACTGCGAATTAAATCCGGCACCGAGATCGGAGATAAAATCTTTCAAATTATTGTAATACACATCGGCAGTTAAAAACAATGCACCTCCTAGAACACCATTATAACCAATTTCATATCCTTCGACCTTTTCAACCTTCAATCCAGAATTTCCACGGTACACTAATCCTGTAGTTGGATTACCAAAGAATGTTGTGAATCCGCGGTATGGGTGATTCACATTCAAATAGAGTTCAGAATAATTCGGCGATTGAAATGCCTTATTGTAGGTTGCACGGAATGTGTGGTTCGAGAATGGCGAAAAGACGATTGCCGCTTTGGGTGAGAAGAAGCTTTCGTGCAATGTTGCTCGGTCAAAACGAGCAGCAGTAACAATTTTCAATTCCGGAGCAAACCGATATTCCATTTGCCCAAAAACTCCGGAAGTATTATCCTGCCGCGAACCGAGCATTAATGTATTCTTCGTATCGATCGTTACGATACGATGCGATACACCTGTAACAAAAAAGAGCTGCTCTTCTAAGAATGATCGATGGAATTGTATTTCCCCTTGCGAAATGTTCGCATCCTGTATAAGATCAAGTCCGGTCGACAATGATATTTCGGGTGCCATATTAATTCTGGATTGGGACCATAGATTGACATTGAATCCATAACCGCTATAACTAAGCCGACCAAATGGACGGCGGGCACGCTGTACTTGAACACGTCCAATTCCGGTGACGATCACTTCATTTTCCACTTGCGTAATGCCTGTTTCAACGGTTGCAATACCACCCGTCTGGTATTCATGATCTACTCTTCCAGAAAGATAGAATTGATTTACAGGACCGCCTCGTAACTGGGCTACCTCATTATTGAGAGCAGTGAAGCCGAAATATTCGAATTTTTGATTATTGTTGATCTGGTTTTGGAATTCACCATTCGTAGCAGCGTTATAGATATCCTGTTTTCTATCACCGGTGATGGATGTTGTTCGTGTTTTGCTAAATGTTTTTCCGGTAACGCCTCCCGCATTGATGCGAAAACTAAAATTATCGATTTCTTCTGCATGACGAATATCTGCCCGGTACATACTTAATTCTCCAATGCCAGTAGTAATCTTTGTTCCAAGCATTGCTTTCGGAGCAATGGATGTAATATTCAAAACTCCGTTATACGCATTTGCGCCGTAGAGTGCTGAACCGGGTCCGCGCACCATCTCAACTCTTCCAAGGTCTTCAATCGGTGTAGCCATTCCGTTCCATTCCGTTGAACTGAGAAATGCGGTGCCAAGATCGCGTCCGTCAAGTAAGATCAACACACGACGATTCAAGGATGAATTGAATCCGCGCGTATTGAGATTAAAATCGTATAATCCGTTTTGCACAAGATCAATACCGGGCTGACCTTCAAGAAGTTTCGGAAGTTGACCAGAGGATGCGCTTCGTTGCAGTCCTTTCCCTTCAACGACCGAAATCGCAGATGGAGCTTCGGTGATACGCTCTTTTCGGAATGATGCACCGTAAACTAATATTTCATTTAATTGCACATCCTCGTTCATCAGAGTGATGTTTTTCGTTGTTACTTTATCAACCGCAACTGAAACATTCACTTCGTTGTTTTTAAATCCGACCGCTGAGACAATGATCGTATAATTACCAGCCGGAATTTTGGATAACATGAATTCGCCATTTTCATTCGACGAAGCACCCCATGTTGATCCTTTGATCAAAATATTGGCGAAGGGAATTCCTTCTCTCGCATCAGCGGGACGAACGTAACCTTTGATCGTTCCCGAATTGCTGGCGCGCTGCCGAATAGAATCAAGAACAGATAGTTGAGCGAAAGAATTCGTCCAAAAAATAAGACTAAGGACGGTGACGAAAAGAATGTGTTGCTTTTTCACAATTACCTCCAATAGTGTTTAAAGTGCCTCTCTAAAAACCTTCAAGATTTATCTTGGCCGAATTTTGTGATGTTAAATTTTATAGTACATCGCAAAAAAAACAAAAACCTTGTCCGAAGGACTCAGCCTGTGTGAAAAGTATTTTGTAATGCCGAGCTCTGCTCGGCAACATTGCAATTTCTTACACATTTTCAATTGTAAACGCCGAACAGAGTTCGGCGATACAGTTTTCACACAGTCTGACTCCCTTGGAGAAGGTTGCGTAACCAGTTTTTAGAGATGCCATAAAGACACAACGTCCCAACTCTTTTTGAGAGAATTGGGACGCTGCTGAATATCAGCATTGATCGCTCAACTTCAATTAAAAGTTCTTTGATTTCAATTCACGATAATTACCCGGAACTTCTGCATCGCCTGCCAAGAACATTTTTACTGGTCCAATTCCTTTTGCGAGCCATAATTTTGCCGTTACACCGCTGGAAGCTATTACAGTTCCAACTTTTGCTGTTCTGGAGATGATCAAATAATATGCAGGATACGTTACTCCGTTAACCACTACATCAACTTTACTGTCCCATTTTCCGGTGACTGTTAAATTAATTGTCGTCGGAGCAGCAGGATTCGAATAGCTGACATAATTCTGTTGGAATGATACAAACGAACCGCCAATACCAGCTCTTGGAGAAGCCAGTTTAATAAATTTGAGTGAATCTCT
>JANONI010000189.1:0-3600 GCA_031420755.1 Bacteroidota bacterium
AATGAGTAAGGCAATGAATCGTTCGTTTGCAAACGTTCTTTTTGGTGCAGTTGGAACACCGCAAGTTGATACATCGAACCTTGCAGAAGATCGTCCGATCACTCGTTTTGGAATTGAAGATACAAAATTTGTTTTGGAACAGGCTGAGCGCGTTGTCATTGTTCCCGGATATGGAATGGCAGTTGCTCAAGCGCAGCACACCGTTCGCGAATTGAGTGATGAATTAGAAAAACGCGGAATCAAAGTTGAGTTTGCAATCCATCCGGTTGCGGGTCGTATGCCGGGACATATGAATGTGCTTCTTGCTGAAGCAAATGTATCGTATGACCAATTGCTTGAAATGGAAGCGATCAATCCGACGATGGATACTGTAGATGTGTGTATCGTTATCGGTGCGAATGATGTTGTTAACCCGGCAGCACGAACTGAAAAATCAAGTCCGATCTACGGAATGCCGATCATCAATGTTGATAAAGCGAAAACTGTTATCGTGATGAAACGTTCAATGGCAACCGGATTTGCAGGAATTGAAAATCCGTTGTTTTATGAACCGAATACCAAAATGTTATTTGGCGATGCAAAAAAAGTATTGCAGGAACTTGTTACTGAGTTTAAGAAGGTTTGATCCTTGAACATCTTTTAAAATAGAAATAAAAAAAGGGACGCATGTGCGTCCCTTTTTTTGTTTAAGCATATTTCAATATGCTACTGTAATTCGCCAACCATTGTTCCGCCACCCATCATTGCCGGAAGTGTTGCTTCTGTTTTTACGATTTCACTGGTTGAAATAGTTATCCAGTACGTGAATTTAATTCCGTCGCCGTCGGAAGGGGTCATTGCAACTTTGTAAGCATCAAACGCGCCTTTGGCAATCGCAATTTTTTCTTTTGCCAATACCTTCACATCATATTTTTTTGCCGTAGCGCTCATAACATCGAACATCGTAACCGTTGTTGAATACCCTTCATTGAACGGAAGCGTTGCAATAATTGCACCCGATGATGATGAACTTGGCAGTGTCGGCTCAGTCAATACTGCGGTGATCGGCATCGTTTGACCGTTTGCCTTCATTGAACCGTTCACACTTTTATCGGTGAACGTAAATGTTAACGATGCTGGTCCTTGCTGTGAACGCTGGCTGATCGGGTATAAAGTTGTACCGTCAAACTCAGTCGAATCAGATGTGCTTCCCATTGCACCGGAAGATGTTTCGACGACACGGATGATATTTTTTCCGTCAATTGTTCCCTTTGTGATGGTTTGGATTGAAGAAATCTTGAATTCCTGACCGCGCATAGAAAGGTTGGTTTGAAATTTTGTAACCCCTTCTTTTATGAGCGCAGGATTAAATTTAGCTTTTGTGCCGCTGGAAACGGCAGCGGGTTTCTCCGGCATTGTAACCGTTGTAATATCAACAGTAATTGCTTCAAGTTTTTTCTGAATGTCGGCAGGGACTTCGTTCTGTATTCTTCCGCCAAGATGTTTTGCAAAAAATTTTTCCATTGCAACATACATTGCAATACGATTTTCCCGTCCTTGAAAACCATGTCCTTCATCAGGCGCGACCATGTATTCAACTTGTCTTCCGAGATCGCGTGTAGCAATAACAATCTGGTCTGCTTCCGCTTTCTTCACGCGGGGATCATTTGCACCCTGAACAACGTACAACGGCGATTTGATATTCTTCGCAAAATTTAGCGGTGATTGTTCCTCCAGCATTTTCTTTTCTTTCGGATTTTCCATATCGCCGACACGGATTGCAAACATTTTTTTTATCGGAGCCCAGTATGGCGGAATGGAATTGAGCAAGGTGATAATGTTTGATGGACCGACAATATCAAAACCTGCTGCATACAGATCGGGGGTGAACGCAAGTCCGGCAAGTGTTGCGTAACCGCCGTATGAGCCGCCGCCGATTGCAACTTTTTTCGGATCAGCAATTCCTTCTTTAATGAGATACTGAACTGCATCGGTAATATCGTGCTGCATTGCACCAGTGCCCCATTGTTTATTTCCGGCATTCAGGAATTTTTTCCCATATCCGGTTGATGCACGAAAGTTTGGCTGTAGCACAGCGTAACCGCGATTCGCCAAAAATTGCACTGTTGGATTATAACCCCATACATCTCGTCCCCACGGTCCTCCGTGAATCCACATAACAACAGGAAGGTTCTTCGGAGAAACACCTTTCGGAATTGTAAGATACGATGGAATGATCATTCCATCGCGGGCTGTAATGCGAACAGGTTTCATTGTTGCGAGATGTTCACTTGGTAACGTCGGACGGGTTTTATACAGAAATTCTGCTTTGCCGGTTAATGTGTTGTAAAGATATCGTGAACCCGGATCAACATCACTGGACACAACAATCATCCAGATCGTTTCGTCTTCAGTCATATTCGTAAGAGCAACTTCGCCGGAAGGAACGGCTTTTTTCATTTTTTTATAATTGGACTCGAAGCTTTTATTTCTAAAATAAATGCGCTGCTGATCTCCGAGATATGTTGTTGCAAGAAGTTCATCGGTTTTATCTGAAAAAATTGCTCCGCCGAAATCAACTTCGTTCAGCGGATCTTTTTCGATGAGCATTGTTTTCAATGTTTTCAGATCAAGCAGTTCAAGCTGTTGCTTGTCAATTTTTCCCTTGTTCGTCGATAGATACACTTTCTTATCATCAGGGGTAAAACGGATCGTTCCGGCGTTCTCTTCGGAATTGGTTGTATAAATTGGAACGAGTTTATCTCCATTCACAGAGAGAATTTCCATTCCGCCGTCAGCCGTCTGTCGCATTCCGAGACGAACTGCACCGTTGTTGTCAATATCCCAGCCGGCAACGTTGTCGTCATTCAAGCGGAGAAGTGTTCGTTCGCCGGTTTCGATATTCAATCTATACACGTCATGCAACTCTGCTTTGCGATCATTTAATCCAATCACAATTTCATTCGGATTCTTTTTTGGCACATCATAGATCATTGCTCGAACTTTTGGGAGAGGAGTTAAATCGCGAGAAGGAGGAACGGGATTTCCCTCTTCCATCGGATTCACAGCATAGATGCGATAATTTTCATCTCCTCCTTTGTCCTGAGCAAAGAGAATATATTTTCCGCCGCGCGACCAAAAATAAATTGTTACAGGACGAAGTGAATCGTTGGTGATCGGCTTCGCTTTTTCGAATGCATCTTCAATCCGTTTAACCCAAATATTGCGAACGTTGTTGAATGGTTTAACAAAGGAGATCCATTTTCCATCAGGCGAGATTTGCGCGCCGGAAATTTCCGGATCGCCGAAGAATAATTCGCGGTCAATGATTGGCGGTAATTGTGCAAAACTGATCTGCGATAACACAATGCAGAATACTGTAAATAACGAAAGACGCAACATAAAGACTCCTTAGGATTTTGAATTAGTGAATTGTCGTGGTAAATTACGTATGAACAGCAAATAAGTTTAATAAAAGTGTAACTCCTAAGTAACTCACATTGTGAGTTGCTCTTTTTGAGAAGGATGACAGAATGCAGGAACGATGTCTGACACCTGCATTATTTTTATGGGAAGGTGTCTGACATCTTGCGTTGGACTGCGCAAAACGTCAGACATTGA
>JANONI010000190.1:0-9973 GCA_031420755.1 Bacteroidota bacterium
ACTGGCATATAATCAAAACCGCCGTTAAAATATATTTCTCGATAACCGGTTGCAGTAACAGCAAGGTCATCATCAACCACGTCTACACGACCGACAAATCGTAGTGATTTCATTAATTCATACCAACCAAACAAAGAACCACCTATCGGGCTTACGGTTATAGTTTTATTTATACCAGAAATTAAAGTAGTGTCTTTACGCTCCATTCGATAGAATCCTTCAGCACCAAACGCCATTTTTGCCGATATCATTCCAAAAAATACTTTCGTGTCAATCGTACTTTTCCCGGCGGGAAGATTTTCATAATCTGCATATACTTCCATTACGGTTGATTTATCAAACCAATTGCCGATAGCAAAAGCTATTTTTTTCAATTTGTTATTCTCTGCAAGCACTCCATTTCCATTATATATTGCAACGCGAGCATACGAAGTACCTTGCGCATTTATACTTCCGGTAAATGTCATTCCCATATCAAACTCATTTGTGTAACCTTTTCTATCCAATACACTTGCTTCTAAAGAGCGATAATCCCATATCTTCTCGGTTATTTCCGATGAGAGCGTCTGCATTAAACCGATCTTTAAATCCATCAATGGCATAATATTTTTAACATCAACAAATCCTTGGTTAATGAAATTACGGCTTGCATCATACGCGATCATGGCTGTAACATTTTTATTGAATGAATGTTCGTAACCGATCGTTGCTCTTCTAAAAAGAAAAGCATTCTTTCCGGACATACCTTTACTTGGATTCAATGGTTGAGGCTCCTGTAATATATACGAGGCATCATTGAATATCATTCCAACAAACTTACCCGAAGGAGCTTCGGCGGGCTGCTTAGATGGTTTTACCGGTTGTGTTTTTACAACGGGTTTTTGCTGCGCGAAAACAATAATCGTGAAAGAGAGCAGAAGAACGAGCATAGAACTTTTTTTCATAACCAATCCTTTCATTAGGTGAGTGAAACTGTAAAAAAGTAATTCTTTTTAGTTTCTCAAGCAACAGTTGAATAACAATATTATAGTTTCTTATTCGTTCTATTAATCGTAAGTTGTTCTATACTATTTAGGAAATATCCATGAATATCGGCATTACCTGTTATCCCACATACGGCGGAAGCGGAGTTGTGGCAACAGAATTAGGCAAAGTACTAGCAAAACGCGGGCATAACATCCATTTTATCAGTTATGCTATGCCAATGCGGCTGAATGGATTCGTCAACAATATCTTTTATCACGAAGTTGAAATTTCCACCTATCCTCTGTTCGAATTTCCGCTTTATACGCCAGCATTGGCAAGTAAAATGATCGAAGTTGCGAATTACGAAAAACTGGATCTGGTTCATGTTCATTATGCTGTGCCGCACGCGACAAGTGCATATATTGCAAAAAAAATTATTCTCAATCCTGATTTTCGAGTAATTACAACATTGCACGGAACTGATATTACGCTTGTCGGACTTGAACCAAGTTTTCTTCCCGTAGTGAAATTTAGCATTGAAAAAAGCGACGGCGTTACTGCTGTTTCACGTCATCTTCGGGAAAAGACACAGACAAATTACGGCATTGAAAAAGATATTGAAGTTATTTCCAATTTTGTAAATCCCGAAGAGTATAAACGCAAAACAGATTCATGCTTGCGAAGTAATTTTTCTCCGAATGGAGAACGTGTGCTTGCCCATATTTCAAATTTTCGCGCTGTAAAACGAGTCAGCGACGTTATAAAGATATTTGATATTGTGCAGCAAAAAATCCCGGCAACACTTGTACTTGTGGGCGACGGACCGGACAGAACAAGCTGCGAAATGCTGGCGCGCGAATTAAAGATTCACGATAAGATACGTTTTATGGGAAAACAATCGGACTTGACTGAAATTCTTTCTGCGGTCGATCTGTTTTTACTTCCAAGCCAGCAGGAAAGTTTTGGACTTTCTGCGTTGGAAGCAATGTCGTATGAAGTTCCAGTTATCTCATCAAGTGTCGGCGGATTGCCAGAACTTGTTCTGCATAACCAGACCGGCTACATTGCAGAAATTGGCGATGTAGAACGAATGGCAAAATACGCTATTGAGTTATTGACAAACGAGAACAAACGATTGGCATTTGCAAAAGAGGGACGAAAACGTGCGGTTGAAGTGTTCAGCGAAGATAAAATTGTTACTGAGTATGAAAATTATTACAAGAAAGTTTTAAACTTACCAAAAGTGGATTGAAACATTAGTTTCATTTTTCCCTTCGTTAACTCTCGTTCCCATACTCTTTGAATGTGTGAAAAGAATTTTGTATTGCCGAGCTCTGCTCGGCGACATTTAAATTTCTTACAAATTCACAATTGTAAACGCCAAACTGCCTATGGCTCGTAGAGAGTTCGGCGATGCAGTTTTCACGCATTCAAAGAGTTTGAAAACGAGATATGTTTCATCATTTCAAAATAAAATTCTTTACTGTATCAATGTAAACTGCCTCACCCATCTTCCATGGAACTTCCGAATGATCCGCTTCCGGAACAGCAATGAATTTTTTCGGTTCGTTCGCATTTCGATAAATCACTTTCCCATTCTTTTCAATATCAATAAATTTGTCATCCACTCCGTGAAGGATCAAAACCGGTGAAGTAACTCTCTTAATCTTCTCGGCATTATTGTATTCTCCCTTCATCACAAATGTGCTGGGCAGATCCAACAATGTTCCGCTTTGTGTTAATGCAGTCGCAGAAGCAAACGCTGATTCAAGAATCAATCGCTTAGGAGTGAATGTGTTTGCTGCAAGATTGGTTGCCGGTGCACCGCCGAGCGAAAATCCATACACAGTTATTAATGTGTCATGAAATCCTTTTGATTGAAGGTAATGATATGCGGCATTCGCATCGGAATAGATTCCCTCTTCCGTCGGCTCTCCTTCGCTCATTCCATATCCTTGATAATCATAGATGAACACATTGAATCCCATTTTATAGAACAACTCGACTCTATCCCAGTAGAATTGAAGATGATCTCTGTTTCCATGATTATACAAAACGACATTTTTTTCACTTGTGTCGGGTGAAGTTATAAAATAACCGTAGATTTTTTTTCCTTGTGAAGTCATGATAACTTGCGTTCGGAGTGATTCGGAAATGACTGTTGTGCGAAGATTGTATGCTTTTAATGTTTCGTTATTGAATAAAGAATTATCAAGATCAAAGCATCCGCATAGAACAATCGTCATGCCGACGTATGTCAGCATCTTTACTACAGAAAATATCGCAAAAACTAATTTCTTTTTGTCATTTCGAGCGAAGTCACGAAGTGACAAGCGAGAAATCTCATTCTTAAATTTGTAAAGAAAATCGAGATTCCTCGTCGCTCTGCTCCTCGGAATGACATTGATTATGGATTTTTCAGACTCCTCTGCCGAATAGATTCCGAATACGCCTTCGGCGTTTCGGAATGACGAATGATTTTGAAGTGGATTTTTCATTTCAAACTATATTGAAGTCCAAAAAATAATCCAATATTTCCTTTGCCGCTAATTGAACCGACTCCTTCAAAAACTCCGTGGCGCGTGTCACGGTTCATCGCCATCCATTTTGATTCGATCTGCAATTCCATTCCATCTGTGATAGGAAAACTATAACCGATAAACGGCGAGACGAAAATATCTGACGTTGAAAATTGATAGAGATTATCCGCACCAAAATAGAAAAGAGAACGTTCACCGATCAAATAACTTGCCGTTAATGTTCCTGTTGGATACAATCGCGTCGTGTTTCCACGAAACGCATCCCAAAAGAAATATGCTCGTCCGTTCAATGTAATTTCGGGACAAATATCTTTTTCAGGAAATATGCGTGTAGAAAATCCGCCATCGAAGCCAATATTTTTAAACAATACCGCAGTGATGTGAGCATTACCATACAGCGTAAAATGAGGTTTGTAGCCGTACATTGCGCCAACATTCAAATATGGAATTGGAAATACGATTCCGCCAACCGGCGCAATTGGTCCTCCGAGCGAAGCGATGACTTCTGTTGTACCTTCTTCAATGGGGCGAACGGGTTGCGTTATTCCGCAATGGATGGAAAATAATAAGAACAACAAAATTAAAAATTGAAAAAAATATTTCATCAACACTTTAGAAAAATTGTTGTTGGAATTTTTCAGGAACAGCGGCGAGTTTTCGTTCTTCGTAATTAAAGAATGCAATTCCAGTCTTCGCCTTCACAATCTCTCTTCCACTCTCACGTTCTCGCACAAGATAATAAATATCACATCCATATTTTGAAAAATCTTGTACGGCAATTTGAATGCGAAGCGATTCGCCATAAAATGCTTCTGATTTATAGACAATTGCAGAATCAGTCATGATGATTCCGACTCCTTCAACATTAAATTCGGAATATCCGTGTTCCATTAACAATCGTATACGTGATTCGTGTAAGATTGAAAGGACTGCATCATTGCCGAGATGTCCACCATAATTGATATCCGAAATACGAATGGAAATTTCGGTGGTGAAATGAAAATTTGTAGGAAGATCGAGTTTTATTCGCGGCATAACTATTCAGCTATAAAGAAGAGTTAGAAGATATTGCCACAGATTTCACAGATCAATGATTTGGATTCTCATCTGTAAAATCTGTGGCAATGAGAAACTTATACGTTATGATACTCTTGAATTGATTTCACATTCAGTTTACCCTGCTTGATTCGCTCAATTCCTTTTACCGCAGTTGCAGCGGCAGAGAGTGTTGTGATGAATGCAATTTTATGTTGAATTGCCGCCCATCCGATAGAATATTCATCATACCGCGATTCTTCTCCGAGCGGTGTATTGATTACCATCTGCACTTCACCGTTTTTAATTGCATCCACAATGTTCGGTCTTCCTTCGTTCACCTTAAAGATCGAAGAAACACTGATACCATGCGATTGCAAAAATTTTGTCGTTCCTTCAGTACCAATGATTTTGAATCCAAGATTTGCATACTCTTTCATGATACCGACTGTTTCAGCAGTTTTATCATTATTATTTACGCTGACAAAGATCGTTCCAGTTTTCGGAAGAGGATTTCCGGCAGCCAGTTGTGCTTTTGCAACCGCCGCACCAAATGATTGTGAAATTCCCATCACTTCACCGGTTGAACGCATTTCCGGTCCGAGAAACATTTTTACTTTAGGAAATTTGTTGAATGGAAAAACCGATTCTTTCATTGACATGTGTTTCACTTTGCGAAAATCAAAATTGAGCACGCCAAGTTCTTTCAATTTTTTCCCACCCATAATCTTCGCGGCAACTTTCGCCAATGCAAATCCTGTTGCCTTGCTAACAAATGGAACGGTACGCGATGCGCGAGGATTCACTTCCAACACATACACTGTATTATCTTTCATTGCATATTGCACGTTCAATAATCCGCGGACGTGCAAAAGTTTTGCAAGTTTTTTTGTAATCTCGATGATCTCCAGCAGTTTATCTTCTTTTAACATGAATGGAGGAAGCATGCTTGAACTATCTCCGGAATGGATCCCTGCCTCTTCCACATGTTCCATCACGCCGCCAATCAACACATCATCACCATCAGCCACTGCATCAACATCAAATTCGAATGCGTCTTCAAGGAAACAATCAATGAGGATCGGTTTATCGGGAGAAACATCAACAGCAAGTTTCATGTATTCTTTTAACGAAGCAGAAGTGTAACATATCTGCATCGCTCGTCCGCCAAGAACATACGATGGGCGAACAAGAACAGGATAACCGATTTCTTCTGCCACAAGTACAGCATCATTAACGGAAAATGCAGTTCCATATTTTGGATGAAGAATATTATTGCTTCGAAGAAGCGCACCAAAACGCTGGCGGTCTTCTGCAAGATCAATTCCTTCAGTTGATGTTCCAAGAATTTTTATTCCGTTTAGTTCCAATGCTTTTGCAAGCTTCAACGGTGTTTGTCCGCCGAAGCTGACGATAACACCTTCCGGTTGTTCTAATTCACAAATATTGAGAACATCTTCGAGCGTAAGCGGTTCAAAATATAATTTATCGGTCGTATCATAATCCGTAGAAACAGTTTCCGGATTGCAATTGATCATAATCGTCTCATATCCTTCCTCACGCAATGCCATAACGCCATGAACGCAGCAATAATCAAACTCAATTCCCTGTCCGATGCGATTTGGTCCGCCGCCAAGAATGATCACTTTTTTCTTTGCAGATCGTTGTGATTCGTTCTCTTGATCATAGGTTGAATAATGATACGGCGTGTTCGATTCAAATTCTGCCGCGCATGTATCAACCATCTTATACACAGGCATTACTCCGAGATTTTTCCGCAGTTGACGCACTTTACTTTCATCGGTTTTCCAAATATGTGCAAGCTGACGGTCGGAAAATCCGTACTGTTTTGCTTTGAAGAGAATTTCTTTGGTGATGGGTTTCATCATTATATTATTTTTTCGTAACTACTCAGCATTATCTCGTTCCCAACGTCCCGTTGGGAACGCATGTTGAGCAAATCTCCACTTCGCATATATATGAGAAACAGAGTTTCAAACAACGAACAAAAATTTCTGTAAAAATCTGTGTAATCCCCGCCTGCCATAGTAAAACAAAGCGGTCTACGACTCGTAGAGCGGGCAGGTGTGGCATAAAAAATTTCGATGAGTAATTACATTTTTTCAATAGCATTGATAAAACGTTTTGCGTCTTCAAATCGGGAAGAAATTTCCGCCGGTTCGATAGTAACAAAATCGTCATAGTCACTCTCTTGCCTTGCTCCAAAAGCAGTTGCATAAATTTTGCCGAATTCTTTTGTAACAATTCCAGTGTTTACAAAGTGTTGATTAAACCAGCCAAGAAGTTGAGTATGTTTTGAGGTTTGGAAATTTTTAGAAAGAGCGAGAGCTGATACGCTATAAAAGATCGAATAGTAAATACGATTCGATGCGTTAAGAAAACGTTTATGCTCAATAGCAATTCGTGCATCTTCTAATGCTGATTTGGATTTTTCAATTCTATACTGAATAAGTTCTTTTATATGTTCAGGAGGCATAAAAAATTCCTTTGGACTTAAGCATCTCGCGGAATGGGGTTTTTGGCACCAGTATTTCTTCACGCGAATAGATATGCGAATCGATCACCACGTTATGCTGCAACATCACATCATACACCAACGAACGAACTTCATCTTTGAATTTCCAATCTATTGTTCGATCAAAAATAATTGCAATATCCCAGTCCGATTGTATCGTAGATGTTTTTCTCGCTTGTGAACCAAACAAATACAGTCCGTAAAAATCTCGGTACCGAGATTTTAGTTTGTCTTGAAGATCAGAAATTATTTTTTCTTTCATTGTTTATTTCCCGAAAATAATTTATGCAATTGTATATTCTTTCAATTCAGTTTCAAAATCCACGATCTGTTTAATGTTGAACAAGAACCACGGATCGATCTTGGTTAAATTATGCACATCAGGAATTGTGAGTCCGAGTTGAAATGCGTACCGCAGATAAAAGATGTTGTCCGCTTTCGGTCTACGTAATTGTTCCTTTGTTTTTTTGATCCACGCTGTCTTTTGAATTTTTGAAAGTGTCTCGATCTCAAAGTGATCTTTTCCATCTGCACCCAAACCGAATCGTCCTTGTTCCAGTGAGCGAAGTGTTTTCTGCAATGCTTCTTTGAACGTTCGTCCAAACGCCATCGCTTCGCCGACAGATTTCATTTGAACACCAAGCGAGTCATCAACGCCTTTGAACTTTTCAAAATCCCAGCGCGGAATTTTTACAACAGTATAATCGATTGTTGGTTCAAATGATGCCGGCGTTAATTTTGTAATATCGTTCGGAATTTCATCGAGCGTATAACCGACCGCGAGTTTTGCAGCGATCTTTGCGATCGGAAATCCTGTTGCTTTTGAAGCCAGCGCAGAACTTCGAGAAACCCGCGGATTCATTTCTATGACATACATTTTTCCAGTTGCAGGATTCACCGAAAACTGAACGTTCGATCCACCCGTATCAACACCAATCGCACGAATCACTTTCAACGCCGCATCTCGCATGAATTGATATTCTTTATCAGTCAGTGTTTGTGCCGGTGCAACGGTGATCGAATCTCCTGTGTGAACTCCCATCGGATCGAAATTCTCGATAGAACAAATGATAACGACATTATCTTTTGTATCACGCATAACTTCAAGTTCATATTCTTTCCACCCGATAACAGATTCCTCCACAAGTACTTCGTGAACAGGACTGTTCAGTAATCCCAATTCTACAATTTCTTTGAACTCTTCAATATTGTATGCAATACCGCCGCCAGTGCCGCCCATCGTAAACGAAGGACGAATGATGATCGGGAATTTTCCAATACCGTGTACAATTTTCAGTGCATCTTCAACTGTATAAACAAATCCACCGCGCGGCATTTCCAATCCAATTTCATACATCGCTTTTTTGAATAATTGTCTGTCTTCAGCTTTTTTAATCGCTTGAAGATTTGCACCGATCAGTTCAACATTGTATTTTTTCAGCACTCCGCTTTCAGCAAGAACTACCGCAGTATTCAATGCTGTTTGTCCACCCATTGTCGGAAGTATCGCGTCGGGGCGTTCCTTCTCTATAATCATCTCAACAAATTCCGGCGTAATCGGCTCGATGTATGTTGCATCGGCTAATTCCGGATCCGTCATAATTGTTGCCGGATTGCTGTTGATAAGAATAATTCGGTACCCTTCTTCCCGCAGCACTTTGCAAGCTTGTGTTCCCGAATAATCAAATTCGCACGCCTGACCGATAACAATTGGTCCGCTGCCGATGATGAGAATGGATTTAATATCTGTACGTTTTGGCATCAGGAGTGATACTCTTAATTATTTGTTGTATGTCGTTATGTAGTTTAGGAATTTTATTGCGAATCACATCCCCACAGTAAATCATAATCAACTTCCAAGTAGCCATGGATTAATCTATCACGCATCCCGGACATTTTCTTCCAGTCAATTGACGAATGATGGTCTTTGAATTCTTGAGAAATATTTTTTACTGCCTCGCCAATAATTTTTATGCTTCTCGCCGAGGCACGTTTATAGACTTCATCATTTAGAAAATCTTTTTCAGAGATTTGTTGGGTGTGTTCAAGAATAAATGTGTCTCATCAAGGATATGTTTCAGAAATTCAATTTCCGATTTGAACATATTCCACCTCGTTGAGGATGTAGGGACCAATGCAGGGACTCAATGATTCTCTGGTCAACACTTCCACCTTTCTCTGAGTTAATGTCTCGAGAAAAGTGTGTAGAGAAAATAAATTTGAATATTTTTTTTGTCCTTGTCGAAATTCAATTAAAAAATCAACATCGCTGTTTTCATCTGCTTCATTACGAACAAATGAACCGAACACACCAATACGTTCAACTCCAAACGATTTAATCGTTTCTGAATTTTTTTGCAGCGTAGTAAACAATATTTTTTTATTTGTAATCATTTGTGTCTGTTAATCACTGTTGTATAATGCAACATACAGTTTTTCTTCCAACATTACAATTCCTTATTGATTCTTAGCTTTCGCTTTTCTCTCATTACACAACATTTGGTAAAGATTTGGATTTTGTGGAGAGTTGGATTATGGTTCATCATAAAGATGCGTACTTTTTCGTAATTTGAGGAAAAAAAAATGGACTCAAGTTTATTATATCCTAAATTGAGCGATTAGCTGCCTGCCCGCCATATTATTTTTTTGCGTTGCCTGCCCGCCATAATATTTTTTAAGTTGCCTGCCCGCCATAATATTTTTTAAGTTGCCTGCCCGCCATAATATTTTTTAAGTTGGCAGGCGGGGCAGGCGGGGCAGGCGGGGCAGGCGGGTTGGCTTTTAGCTATTAGCTTAATTATTCCAGCATGTTTTGGTCTTTACAATTTCTCCTGATGGATGAGATTATAAATATCTAAAAACCATTATTCTATAAAGCAAACGGCTAATAGCTAAA
>JANONI010000191.1:0-2918 GCA_031420755.1 Bacteroidota bacterium
ACGATTGAACGGTGCAGAAGTTTGTATTTCATCCACCAATAGAAATTTTCCCGGACGAATGGGATCGAAACAATCGCAGGTGTATCTTGCTTCGCCGTACACTGTTGCTGCATCCGCGGTGAGAGGTGTGATTACAAATCCACGGGAATTTTTTAATTGATTCTCAAGAAAAAACAGAGCAATTTTATTTTCGGCGTTCTTTTTTGAAAATTTTATGAACATCGCATATACGCTGGTCAAAAAAATCCGTTCGCGTTTATTCCCTTTGCGAATTTTCGGTCTTTCCAAAATACGTTCATATTGTGCAGGGAAAAAAGGATTGGAAATTGGCGGTCCGAGTGCGATTTTTACATGGAAGGGAAAAATCGCGTTGTATTCGGTCGTCGGTTCGCTTGATGTGTGCAATTTCAGCGGTACGACGATATGGGAAGGAAATATTTCGGAAGGAAATCATTTCAAGTTTCATCCGAAAAGGAATCCAGGATTTCAATTTATCAGTGAGGCAAGTGATCTTGCAAAAATTCAAGACGAACAATATGATTTTCTGATCGCATCGCATGTGTTGGAGCATTGTGCGAACCCGATCAAAGCGTTAAACGAATGGACCCGCGTTCTGAAGAATGATGGAATGCTACTTTTGATCGTACCACATCGGGACGGAACATTCGATCACAACAGGAAAATCACTTCGTTCGATCACCTTGTGTGGGATTATGAGCATAACACAAAAGAAGATGACCTGACACACGCAGACGAATTCATCGAAAAGACCGATTTGACGATGACTGAATACAGAAGCAATAGGACCATGTTTGAAGAACGGACAAAAAAGAATTTTGAATTTCGTGGAATGCACCATCATGTCTTTGATACTCAACTGGCGGTCCGTTTGATCGATCATGTTGGGTTGAACATCTTGAACGTTCAAACATTTTTACCTTTTCATATTGTTGTTGTCGCACAAAAAAGTTCTACTACGAATAATAAAGAATGGATGATGCCTTTGGCGGTACATAAACGAAGGAGTCCATTTTTAACAGATAAGAAATGAGGAAATTATGAAACCGATCATCAACGGCAAAGCATTCGTTCTCGGCGACAATATCGACACCGATCAGATCATTCCAGCTGCTCATCTTGTCTATAAATTAGATGATCCAGAAGAAAAAAAGAATTACGGTAAATTTGCATTCTCCGGCGTTCCAATCGAGCAATCAGGATTACCGCAGGGAAATATTCCGTTCATCAAAGAGGGAAAATGGCAGAGCGATTATACGATAGTGATCGGCGGAAAAAATTTCGGATGCGGTTCATCGCGTGAGCATGCGCCGTTCGCATTGCAGATTGCAGGTATTGAAGCGGTTATCGCAGATGGATACGCGCGAATATTTTATCGCAATGCAATTGACGGGGCATTCGTTGCGCCATTCGAATCAACGCAGCATCTTGCGAAAGAAATAAAAACAGGAGATGAACTTGAGTTGGATACAACAAAATGTTCATTGAAGAATCTTACCCAAAACAAGGAATATCAACTCAGTCCTCTTGGAGATATTGAACATATTCTCCGTGCCGGAGGAATATTTGAGTATGCGCGGAAATCGGGAATGTTGGCAAAGGCGTAAAAACAAAATTTGCCACAGAGTTCACAGAGAATATTTTTTAAATACATTCTCAGCGGTCTTCGCGGTAAAAGTTTTTTAGAAAGAAATTATGTTAAATAAAACAATTGCCACAGAGGACACAGAGATTTATTAAAATAAATTCTTTGCGGTCTTTGCGTCCTTCGCGGTGAAAGTTTTTTAGAAAGAAAATTATGCTCAACAAAACAATAGCAATTATCGGCGCGGGAAATATGGGAACTGCGCTCATCCGCGGAATTCTGAATGCGAATTTGACGAGCGCAAAGAAAATCTACGCAAGCGGCACACGGATAGAAAAATTGGAAAAACTTTCCGGCGAGTTAGGCATTAACGTAACTACTAATAATAAAGATGCCGCACAACATGCAGACATTGTCATTCTGTGCATCAAAGCATCGGTGATTCGCAACGTATTGGACGAGATGCACAAAGTTCTTCACAAGAATCAATTTGTTATTTCGATCGCCGCTGGTGTTACAACCGAATCAATGGAGAAGATCATTGGAAAAAATATTCCTGTTGCTCGATGTATGCCGAACATTGCTTCCACCGTCGGGCTTGGTTCAACGGCGATCTCGTTCGGAAAACATGTCCACGCAACACAGCACGATGTTGCGATCAAAATATTTGAAGCGGTCGGCGATGTGGTTATTGTAGGTGAGCAGCATCTTGATGCGGTAACAGGATTGAGCGGAAGCGGTCCTGCGTATATTTACATGGTGATCGAAGCGCTTATTGACGGCGGAGTGAAGATGGGATTGCCGCGCGATATTTCCACGAAACTTGCGGTGCAAACGGTTCTTGGTTCTGCAACATTGGTGAAGCAATCGAATGTCCATCCCGCAATTTTGCGCGATCAGGTAACAACACCCGGCGGGACAACGATCAACGCCATCCATGAACTTGAGTCGCATGGTTTGCGGTCAATGCTGATCGATGCTGTTGCGACTGCAACAATTCGCTCGCGAGAACTTTCGGAATTAATCAACAAGTAAAAAATTTACCAGCATGGCGGCGTTAACGCCGCCCATCAATTTATTTAATGAAAAAAATAATTACAGTAATTCCCGGAGACGGAATTGGAACAGAAGTTGTTGCCGGCGCACTTCACGTATTGGAAGCCATTGCAAAAAGATTCAATCATACGTTTGAATACAAAAATGCGTTAGCCGGTGGAGCTGCGCTTGATGCAACCGGAATTCCGCTTCCCGAAGAAACGTTGAAATTAGCAAAGTCGAGCGACGCAGTATTGCTCGGCGCAGTCGGCGGACCGAA
>JANONI010000192.1:0-1581 GCA_031420755.1 Bacteroidota bacterium
ACTGCAGAACGAATGACATTGGAAGTTCATCATATAGGAAAATCGTGCGTCTTTACCGGCGAATTAGTGAAATGTTTACAAGTAACAAGCGTGTTGGAAGAAATTAAATTGATGACACAGGTGGAGGTATAAAATGAATTCTTTAACTACGATAAAAGATGTACTACAGAATAATAAAAAAGAGATTCACGAGAAGTTCTCCGTCAAGTCATTAGGCATTTTCGGTTCATACGCAAGAAACGAACAAACAGAATCAAGCGATATTGATATTTTGGTGGATTTCGATAAACCAATAGGATTAGAATTTGTTACACTTGCTGATTATCTAGAATCTTTATTAGAAGTAAAAATTGATCTTGTTTCTAGAAATGCTGTGAAATCGAACTTGATGAAATATATTGAAAGAGATATTCAGTATGTCTGAACGAGATTGGAAAATTCTTTTTCAAGACATGGTAGAAAGCGCAGAAAAGATTCAGCGCTATACCGATAAGTTATCCTTCGATGATTTTGTAATCCAACATATGGTAATTGATGCAGTTGTCAGAAATTTAGAGATAATTGGAGAAGCAGCGAATCGTGTCCCAAAAAATATTCAAGAAAAATTTTCTAAAATACACTGGCGAAAAATCATTGGATTACGAAATAGGATAATCCATGAATATTTTGGCGTTGACCTTTCTATAATATGGTATATTATTACAAACGAAATTCCGAATCTTAAAATTGAAATCCTTAATGCATTAAAAGAAATATAACATCACACGAAATCCGACAATCCTTTTTAGATTTCACATTACAATAGGAAGTTCATAACACTGAAAAATCGTGCGTCTTTAGTTGAAGTATAGCCACACCTGCCTGCCGTCAGGCAGGGATTCACAGAAAAAAAATTTAACAACTTCACTCTGTGCGCTCTGTGGCAAAAGAAGAAATTAAATTGATGACACAAGTGGAGGTTTGATATGGTTGTAAAAGAAGCGCAAGTTTTGTATGATGTTCGTGGGAAAAAAACCCATGTTCTTCTTCCATATAAAAAATATGAAAAAATACTCGAACTTTTAGAGGATGCGATGGACTTAAAAGCCATGGATGAAGTAGAACACGAAAAAACTATACCATGGGAAGAAGTAAAACGTTCGCTGAAAAAACGTCCACGGTAATGTATCAGGTAGTAATAAAACGTCAGGCTATTAAAGAAATCAGTTGGTTACCTCTGCAAATTCAAGAACAAGCAATGCAAAAAATTGATGTCTTAAAATCTAATCCACGTCCATTTGGATCAAAAAAATTACAAGGTGCTGATGATCGTTGGCGAATTAGAATTGGTAATTACAGAATCTTATACAAAATAGATGATGCAATAAAACAAATTTATATTTATCGAGTATTGCATCGTAAAGAAGTTTATAGATAAAAATTATGACCTCACAAGAAATCCGACAATCATTTTTAGATTTTTTCAAATCAAAGCAGCATACCATTGTTCCCAGCGCGCCGGTTATTCCTCACGGCGATCCGACATTGCTTTTTACGAATGCAGGAATGAATCAGTTCAAAGAAATTTTTCTTGGAACGGGA
>JANONI010000193.1:0-14783 GCA_031420755.1 Bacteroidota bacterium
TTCGGCGACAAAACGAAATTTGGAGATCACCTCATCGCTTGGCGGTTCACCGGATGGAACATTGTTCTCCGTTCTTGATAAGACCAACACACCGATGGGAGGACGGCTGCTCAAAAAATGGGTAAGCAATCCGTTGAAGAAAATAGAGCAGATTCACTGGCGCACGAATGGCGTAACAACTCTTGTTGAATCATCATCGCTTCGGGCATCGTTGCAAAATGAACTTTCAGAGATCGGCGATATGGAACGGTTGATTGCCCGCATTGCTACAAGCCGCGCCAATCCGCGTGAGATGCTGGCTTTAAAAAGAATTCTGCGAAGCATTCCTGAATTAAAAAATATTTTAAACGTTATATCTCGCTCCCAAGCTCCGCTTGGGAGCGGTAAGCATTCCCAAACACCTGCCCGACTGGATTTGGCAGGCGGGGAGTTTGGGAACGAGAATCATGAGTTGAAGAGAGACCCTTCGACGCGTCCTGCAAAAAACGCAGGACTTGCTCAGGGTGACAATACGTTGAGTGTTATCAATTCCCAACTTCAACCGCTTGAAGAACTTGCCGATGCGATTACTCGTGCTATAAATGACGATCCTCCGGTAAAGTTGGAAGATGGCGGTATCATTCGAAATGGTTTCAATAAAGAGTTGGACGAACTTCGTTCATTGTCCTTTTCAGCAAAAGATTGGATCTCAAATTTGCAGATAAAAGAGCGGGAGAGAACGGGAATCTCGTCGTTAAAGATCGGATTCAATAATGTGTTCGGATATTTTATTGAGATCACCCATACGCATAAAGATAAAATTCCGAATGATTATATCCGCAAACAGACGATGACGAATGCGGAACGATACATTACGCCCGAACTGAAAGAATACGAAGACAAAGTGCTGAATGCCGATGAAAAGATTCTTGCCATTGAATCGCGATTGTTCAACGAACTGCGCGCGTATGTTTCGCAATTTGTCGGCATCATTCAATCCAATGCACAGCAGATTGCGATATTGGACTGCCTTGTCTCGTTGGCTCAGGCTGCCGAAGAAAATAAATATATTCTTCCTGAAGTGAATGAAAGCGATGAACTTATTATCGAAAACGGAAGACATGCCGTTATCGAACGTTTGCTTCCGCTTGGCGAACAGTACATTGCAAATTCTCTTTACCTCAATATCAAAGAACAACAGATTCTCATTATCACCGGACCGAATATGAGCGGTAAATCTTCCTATCTTCGTCAGGCGGGATTGATTGTGCTGCTGGCGCATATCGGAAGTTATGTTCCGGCACAGCGCGCCATTATTGGTTTAGTTGATAATATTTTTACGCGTGTCGGTGCGAGTGATAATATTACCAGCGGAGAAAGTACGTTTCTTGTAGAAATGCATGAAGCGGCGAACATCGTCAACCGTGCTACGAAACGAAGTCTGATTCTGTTGGATGAAGTGGGAAGAGGAACAAGCACGTTCGACGGAATTTCAATTGCGTGGGCATTGACTGAATATCTGCACGAACAGATCGGTGCGCGGACATTATTTGCGACACATTATCATGAACTAAATGAACTTGCATCACTTTATCCGCGTATTAAAAATTACAAAGTGGATGTGAAAGAATACGGCGACAAGGTTGTGTTCCTTCACACGGTAACGCCGGGAACGGCGGATCACTCGTACGGCATTCAAGTTGCAATGATGGCGGGACTTCCCGAAACATTAACGGATCGCGCAAAAAAAATATTGGAAAATCTTGAAGCAACGCAATTTACTCCACACGGAGAGACAGGGGAAGATGTCAGACATCTTAAAAAATCATTTGAATCAACGCCGCAAATAACAATGTTTGAAATGAAAGATGATGAACTGCGCGATGCAATCAAAAAAATTGATATTAATGCTATGACACCTTTGGAAGCGTTGAAATTTTTGGCGAAGGTGAAAAAAAAATTAAATTGAAAAAACTCATACTCGGGTAGTGTCTTAATTTCAATTTAATATTAGCCTTAAACACCCTTGCCAGATAGTCTATTTAGATTGTCTGGCATTTTTATTGCTGTAATTTAATTATATGGTTATGGTGTAGCAAGGATTGAGACGGGATATAGTAGGATTGTTATTTTTTCGTAGAATCGGTTTTGGTTCGTTTTTCTTTTTCTGCCTTTTCCAACATCGCCAATCTCATTTTGGCAAACTGTTTTAATCTCATAATCCGCAGTCGTTGAAGTGGATTCAACTTTGGTTTGTTCGTTTTATTCTCCATAGATTTCTCTATTTGTAAACAATAAAGCCCGAAATTAATCGGGCTTGTAAATTAAAATAAAACGTATTTTATACCACTTCCTATTGCCAGCATTTTTTCCGCAGACAGATTCCCAATTTTTTCATACAATCGTTCTGTGGTAACACTTCTGATTTGGGTACAAAGAGCAACGCTCTCTTTAGTCAATCCACCCTCGCCCTTGTTGAGCCCAATGTGGATCGGGCTTGTTTTTCCAGTTGCATCGGTGATAGGACAAACTACAACGGTTGGGTAATTTGTGTTTATTACATTATTTGAAACTATCACAGCGGGACGAATCTTATTTATTTCTTCACCCCTTGTTGGATTGAAGTCTACCATGTAAACTTCACCTTTCTGGTATGTCATTTAAAAATCCGTTTCTGTAATTCTCCATTCATCGGCAACCTTCTTTTCTATTTCGTAAAAGTGTTTGCTTGCCTCTACAATCTCTCTCTCAATTCTATTTCTTTCAAACCTTTCAAGAAATTCAGCAAGCGCCTGACGAACAAGATCACTATATGAAAAGCCAAGTTCTTTTGCTGTATCGGTAGCTTTTCGGTTTAACTCATGAGGAAAAAGAAAATTAACCTTCTCTTTCTTCTGCGAAATTGTTTGAGTATTCATTTGTTCTCCAGATTGTTCTACGAATGTTCTTACAGCTATTAATGCATATAGTATACCATACTGTATTACATATAAATATATGAATCTCTCAATTTGATAACAAGGAAAAAATAAAATTAATTCAAAATATGTCTGCCGACCCACTCATTTCTTTACATACTCAAAATTTACCGACAAAATATGCCTATTTATATATGTATTTATATAGAACTAAAGAAAATCTGATAGAAATTTTAACAGTTATTCACCAAGCAAGAGATTTAACAAACATCTTGGAACGGATATGATTGCATTGTATCGTCAGAACAACCAAGAGCATTAACCACGAAGAAACACAAAGAGCACTAAGTTTAAAACACAAAACCCAATCATTGCTGATTGGGTTTCGTGTTTTGGTAATTGTTATTTTTTACGCAACATCTTCCTGTTTCATTTCTTCCGGTGCTTCACTTTCGTCATCGGCATGGCTGCCGGAAGTAAAGAGAAGTTCATCTTTCTTTTTATTCAGTTTTACTTTAATGAAACTTCCTTCGCTGAATGTTCCTTTCAATATTTCTTCCGCAACCGGGTCTTCAACATATTTCTGTAATGCGCGCCGTAATGGTCGTGCGCCGTACAGTTGATCGTATCCTTTTTCCGCAAGAAATTCTTTCGCCTGTTTGCTCAGCTCAATGGAAATGTTCATTGAACTCATGCGTTTGAATAATTCCTTTACCTGTATGTCTATGATCTTCGTGATATCTTCTTTGTTCAATTGATGGAACACGATCGTGTCATCAATTCGGTTCAAAAATTCCGGATTGAAAACTCGTTTTACCGCTTCATCGATCATATTCTTCATGTGTTTATATTTGTCGCCGACTGCTTCATCACCGAATCCAAAACCTTTTGACGCTTTAATATCTCGTGCGCCGATATTGGAAGTCATGATCAAAATCGTATTCTTGAAATCGACTTTTCGTCCGAGTGAATCGGTCAATTGCCCGTCATCGAGAACTTGTAGAAGAATATTGAACACATCGGGATGCGCTTTTTCAATTTCATCCAGCAGCACAACGGAATATGGCTTACGGCGAACTTTCTCCGTCAGTTGACCGCCCTCTTCATATCCAACATAACCCGGAGGAGCGCCGATAAGACGCGAAACGGAGAATTTTTCCATGTATTCACTCATATCAATCCGGATCAACGCATCTTCCGAATCGAATAGATATTTTGCAAGCACTTTCGCCAGTTCTGTTTTTCCAACACCTGTTGGTCCAAGAAAAATAAATGAACCGATCGGACGTTTCGGATCTTTCAAACCTGCGCGAGTGCGGCGGATCGCTTTCGTCAATTTTTGGATCGCTTCATCCTGTCCGATAATGATTGAGGTCAGCGCAGAATCCATTTTCAATAATTTATGTGTTTCAGATTCCGCGATTTTGTTGACAGGAATGCCGGTCATCATCGCGACAACATCGGACATATGATCTTCGGTTACTTCAAAGACCATTGATTGTGATTTCAATTCCCATTCACGCTTTGCAATCTCCAGATCGCTGAGTAATTTCTTTTCAAGATCACGCAGCCGCGCAGCTTCTTCGAAGTTTTGATTCTTCACAACGCTGTTCTTCGAGAGTTTTATCTTCTCAATTTCTTCTTCAAGTGTCAAAATTTCCTGCGGAACAACGATGTTGGATAAGTGAACGCGTGCGCCTGCTTCATCCATTACATCAATGGCTTTATCCGGTAAATTTCGTTCTGTGATATACCGATCGCTTAGTTTCACTGCAGAAATAATTGCTTTATCGGAATATCGGACGCCATGATGCTGCTCGTATTTGTCTTTAATGTTGCTCAGAATTTGTATTGTATCATCAACGCTTGTCGGATCGACCATGATCTTCTGGAATCGTCGATCAAGCGCGCCGTCTTTTTCAATGAACTGTCGGTATTCATCCAATGTTGTTGCACCGATACATTGCAGTTCACCGCGGGAGAGTGCGGGTTTAAACATGTTGGAAGCATCCAGCGAACCGGAAGCACCGCCTGCGCCGACGATTGTGTGAAGTTCGTCGATGAACAGAATAACATCTTTCGCTTTTTCTAATTCATTCATTACCGCTTTCATCCGTTCTTCAAACTGTCCGCGGTATTTTGTTCCGGCAACTAATGCAGCAAGATCGAGCGTAACCACACGTTTGTCGTGAAGGACGCGGGAAACTTTCTTGTTGATAATGCGAAGAGCAAGACCTTCGGCGATTGCAGTCTTTCCGACACCGGGTTCGCCGATCAGTACGGGATTATTTTTTTTCCGTCGGGAAAGTACCTGAGCAACGCGTTCAATTTCTTTTTCGCGTCCGATAACAGGATCAAGTTTTCCTTCGCCGGCAAGTTTTGTAAGATCGCGTCCGAAATTATCCAGCACCGGAGTTTTAGATTTTTCCTGTTTCTTTTCCTGCGTCTGCGCTTGTCCCTGCGTTGGCGGATTAGAAGGTTTACCGCTGATGATATTATCAAGTTCGGCGCGTACTTTATCGTAATGTACTTCAAACTGATGCATGATCTGTGCGGCAATATTATCGTCGTCGCGAAGGAGAGATAATAATAAATGTTCAGTTCCGATCACATCGGATTTGTACAGTTTTGCTTCAAGGTAGGTAATCTTTAAAACTTTTTCCGCTTGTTTCGTCAGCGGAATATTTCCAATGGTCAGTGTTCCGCCCGATGTGCGGACGGTGTCTTCAACAGCTTTTTTTAATTTATAAAGATCGCAGCCGAGATTGCGGAGAATCTTTACAGCGATCCCTTCGCCTTCGCGAATGATGCCGAGTAATAAATGTTCCGTGCCGATATAATCGTGACCAAGACGCAGTGCTTCTTCACGACTTAACCGGATAACATCTTGAACGCGATTCGAAAAATTACCTTCCATTGAAAAATTCCTTTAGTTGAAAAAATGTCGATTACTATAACAGACGAATTGATAGGTACGTTTCTTTTAAATGAAATATAGTTAAATGGTGAAGGGCAGTCAAGCAGTGGAAAATTAGGATTATCTTAAAAATCTCAAAACAGTGCGCAGAATATGAAGATTTCGTTGACTTTTTACGATAGGTTGATTATATTTGTAAGCCAAACCTTAAACAATATCAAATTGTTTTGATTCCGCGGTAGCTCAATGGCAGAGCACGTGACTGTTAATCACGGGGTTGTAGGTTCGAGCCCTACCCGCGGAGCCATAAAAAATCCCGATCTTTTTGATCGGGATTTTTTGTTTATTGCCTATAAATGCTCTTTGGAAATTATTGAAACTACATCAGAGCAGTATTCAAGTAAACAATATGAATCTGACCGTTACTGGTTTTGTACTTTAGCATACTTTACAAATAATGCCGGAATGACAATCATATTCAACGCTGTTGATGACACCAAACCTCCTATAATAACAATTGCCATCGGGGATTGAATTTCATTTCCCGGTTTATCTCCACCGAGTGCCAAAGGAAGTAATGCTAATCCTGCCGAAAGTGCCGTCATTAAAATTGGACTGAGTCTTTCAAGTGAACCTTGTTGCACGGCATCCAATAATGATTTTCCCTCTTCCAATAAGTGATTGTAGTGAGAGACCATGAGTATTCCGTTGCGTGTTGCAATGCCAAACAACGTTATAAATCCGACTAGTGATGCAATACTGATGATGCCGCTTGAAAAAAAGACCGCTATAATTCCGCCGATTAATGCGAGAGGCAAGTTTACCATTACCAGCAGCGCGGTTCTGAATGATTGAAATTCAAAATACAGTATTAAATAGATGATGAAAATTGCTGCGATGCTTAACAACATAATAATACGTGTTGCCCGCTGTTCACTTTCAAACTGTCCGCCGTATTCCACGTAGTATCCTTCGGGGAGCTTAAGATTTGCAGAGAGCCGTTGTTGAATATCTTCAACGACACTTCGCAAGTCGCGTCCGGCAACATTTGCTTGCACAACAATCTTTCGTTGAACATTTTCACGGCTGATCGTATTGGCTCCTTTTTCTGAAGTTATAGCGGCAAGTTCGGTAATAGGAACTTTGGCTCCGGAAGGAGTGTCGAACAGTG
Organism: Bacteroidota bacterium; assembly: GCA_031420755.1. GTDB lineage: Bacteria > Bacteroidota > Ignavibacteria > UBA10030 > UBA8401 > UBA8401. The sequence goes on from JANONI010000193.1 coordinate 6,986, forward strand.
CTCGTTTAATTTTATCGATACTGCCGCGATGATCGTCGTTGTATCGCACAAGAAGATCGAATGATTGTTGACCTTCAAGCACTTGTGATACCACTTCGCCGTTAAAGGCAACATCAATCGCCTCTGAAAAATCTTCAACGGTCATACCGTATTGCGACAGAACGAGACGATTTGGTTTGATACGGATCTGCGGAACATTTATTTGCTGCTCTACGGCGAGATCTACAATCCCTTCAACAGATTCCATTTGTTTTTTAATATTGTCCGCAAGAAACCGTATTTGCTGAAGATCGGGACCGAATACTTTCACGGCAATATTTGCGCGTGTTCCTGAGAGCATGTGATCGATGCGGTGTCCGAGCGGCTGACCGATGGTGATATTGGTGCCGGGAACAACAGATAAACTTTTTCGCAGTTCTTCCAGCATCTGTTCTTTAGAGCGGTCATCCAATTCAAAGCGGGCATCCAATTCAGCAGAGTTTACACCTTGAGCATGTTCGTCCAATTCAGCGCGCCCAGTTCGTCTTGCCGTGGTTTTAATGCATGGGTGCGAGAGAAGAATTTTTTCGACCAGAGTTCCTAATTTGTTTGATTCATCAAGTGAAGTTCCGGGCAAGGTTACTACACTAAGTGTCAACGATCCTTCATTAAATTCAGGTAAAAATGCACGCCCAAGAAATGGAACGATTGCCGATGAAGCCAGCAATGCGAGCACTGCTCCGAAAATAATAGCATTCGGACGAGCAAGCACAATATTCAATGTTTTACCGTACATACGTTTTAACAGCCGAACAACAAAACTTTCTTCCTCTGTATCGAACAACGAAGTTTTGGATAGAAGATATGAACAGAGCGCAGGTGTAATTGTCAGAGCGACAATGAGTGAGGCACCGATAGAAGCGATATACGCAATTCCCAAAGGACGAAGCAGCCGGCCTTCAACGCCGCTTAAAAAGAACAGAGGAAGGAAAACAACAATGATGATTAATGTTGCATTAACTATGGAGGAACGGATTTCTTTTGAAGCGATGAAGACGACTTCTTTTACAATCTTTCTTTCAGATTCTGGTTTCCGGGAATTCTCTTTTAATCTGCGGAACACATTTTCAACATCAATAATTGCATCATCAACTATTGCACCCATGGCAATTGCCATTCCGCCTAATGTCATTGTGTTGATTGTAATATCGAACAGTTTCATTACGAAGATTGCGAAGATGAGCGAAAGGGGCATTGCCGTAAGTGAAATGAATGTTGTCCGCGCATTACCAAGGAAGACGATGAGAATGACAATAACCAAGAATGCGCCGTCTCGCAATGCCGTAAGTACATTATCAATCGCAATCTGAATAAAATCTGATTGTCGGAAAATATGTGAATTGATTGTCATTCCTTGCGGTAAGGTCTTCTGTATTTCATCAAGGGTAGTTTCAATTTTTTTCGTCAACTCCAGCGTGTTTGCGCCGGGCTGTTTCTGAATTGAGATAACAACTGCCGGTTTGGCATTGACCGAACCATCTCCGATTTTTGTTGCCGCATCTATTTTAATTTCAGCAACATCGCGGACCAGAATTGGAACTTTGTTTCGAAGAGTAATTACCGACTCTCCGATATCATCAACCGAGAACACTCGTCCAATTCCACGGATGAGGTATTCCTGTCCTTTCTCCATAAACACTCCGCCGGACGAATTGGTATTTGATTTTTCGACTGCGTGTAACACATCAATGATTGAGAGATGATATGCGAGAAGTTTATCCGGATCGACAAGCACTTGATATTGTTTTTTTCCTCCGCCTATCGGCACTACTTGTGAAACCCCGGGAACGGCGAGCAATCGTTTCCTGATTGTCCAGTCCGCTGCTGTGCGCACGTCTACTGCGGAGTGTCGATCACTCGAAATACTGATGAGCATAATTTCTCCCATGATCGAAGAAATTGGTGCGAGGGCGGGAGAGGAAACTTCCGTTGGCAGTTGACCGGCTATCAGTTGAAGTTTTTCGTTGACGATCTGTCGTGCAATAAAAATATCGGTTCCCCAATCAAACTCAACCCAGATAATGGAAATTCCCATTGCTGAGGATGAGCGAACACGGCGAACACCGGTAGCACCGTTGACCGCTGTTTCAATGGGAAAGGTGACCATCGTTTCGACCTCTTCGGTTGCCATACCGTGTGCTTCTGTTAGAATCACAACCGTAGGAGCAGTGAGATCGGGAAATACATCCACCGGAATTTGACCGATAGTGAATGCTCCAACAACAAGCAGCAACATTCCGCTGAGTATAACCAGCATCCGATTGCGAAGAGATACTAAAATTATTTTATCAAGCATAAATTATAAACTCCAATCAATGTTCGTGTCCGTGTACCGGCAATTGTGATGACATTGAAGCAAGACGCACTTGATATGCTCCAAGGGTAACGACTCGGTCATGTTCTGTAAGACCGTTTAGAATCTCAACGCGATCTTTTTCTCGCGCGCCGAGACGAACATTTCGCTTCACGAACGATTCTCCATCTGTTTGCACATACACACCGTATCGTCCATCTTCTTCCATCAATGCGGATTGAGGGATGACAAGACCACTATGTTTACGGTTTCCGGAAATATTGATTTCACCGATCATTCCGATGCGAAGAAGTTTATCGGTATTCGTTCGCTGAAAGATTACCGGAATAGTTCGTGTTCGTTCGTCAATTGCACTTCCTATGGAAATGAGTTTACCATTCCACTGATTGATCTCAATCGGCGAATCCAAACCGGCCAACCGAAGCCAAGCATAACTTGGATTCTGCACTTTGGCAATATCGATAGCAGCAACACGTGCTTTAATCCAAACGATGTTCATGTTGATGATCCGAAATAAGGGATCACCCGCATTTACCTGTTTTCCCGGAACAACATACATTTCTGCAATGGTGCCCGAGATCGGTGCTGTTAACCGAAACCCACCGTACGCATTCGATGAATCCTTTTCTGCCGTTACCAACATACTCAACGATTTGAATGTTGCATCTGCCCGTCGAAAAGCGGCTTCTGCTATTTGAAACTCTTTCTCCGAAACACTTTGAATAGCATATAATTTTTTAATCCGTTCTAATTCACGGAACGCAAGAAGTTGTTCGGTTTCCGCATTGGTGTAGCGCGAAAAAAAATCGTCGCTTCCTCCGGGAGTTTCTGCCGATGGAACGATTACCGCAAGCAATGTTCCGCGCTGAACAGCAGTGCCCGGATATGGTAAATGGATATTTGATTCGGCAGGAATATATCCCGTAAATGGTGTTGCAACAATTGCTTCGCCATTAACGGCAGGAATGATCTCCACGACAGAACGCACTGATTCTCCGATCAACGTTTTACGAACGTGTTCCGTTTTAAATTCAATGTTCCATTGTTGTTCTTTCAAAAAACTAATCTGTTGTTCGCCGCCGGTTTGTTCCGGCTCAGATGGGATCTCTTGTGCTGTGGAATAGACAATAAGTTCATCAACAATAATCGTGTCGCGTTCTTTTCCGTTAACAATAATTGTTAAGCGATACATGCCGGGCTTTTGAAACGTAATTGCCGGACGATAAATTCCGGGAGAGGAGGGGCGTTCTACGGTTACATTTAATTCTTCACCATTTGCCGAGTGAAAACGAAAGAGAACAGTTCCTTCCGTTACAGGTTTAAAGTCCGATATCCACGTTAGATGAGTAGCAAATCGCGCCTCAGTACCGGCAATCAATGCCGGAAATTCCACGAATAGTTCTGTTTTATTTGTCCACAGCGTTACCGAACCGCCATCAGGGGTCGGAGTAGAAGTTTCGTGGTTGTGGTTGGCGCAGCCCGAAAGAAAAATAACTGCAAACAATAAAAGCAATAATATTTGTGACATACACAAATCCTTAAGAACAAGTAAAGTGAATGAACGAAAACGAATTCGCTCTTGAATGGTATTGAAAAAAAGATTTTATCAGAACCTACGAAAGATATAACGAAGGAGGATCTGAGCCTGAAGAATGTAACGATGTGCAGTCGAGAGGTGAATACTGCCGGCTATCAAAGTAGCGCCGAGAGAGAGGTTGAGCTAATTGTGAAAAAAACATAGAAACAGTTACCATCTGCGGAGAACGCGGATTAGAAACAGAACTCGGATTTGTATGAACGCGTGTTTGAGCAGCCGTTAACTCTATGGTGGCGACGTAATGATTGTGATCTTCAAAAGGGTGAAAAAATACCGGAAAAGCTTGGTCGTGTAATACAGTTTCGTGCATGTGCACGGTTATCGTGTTGTGAGACGTGAAAGCCGAATGAATATGTATTCCATTTCCCAAAACCAGCGTAGCGATGTAAGCGAACAACGCTATAGAGCGAAGAACAATTTTTAGTGTGGTTGTAGTCGATTTCATACGGCTGTAATATACTAAATATTTTCGGACATGAAAAATAAAATCCTGTACACGTTGCTGTCGAATAACCGACTTTTTTTCTTGCGTGTAAAATTCTACCCGACACTTTCCTTCCTCATAACCACGGTAACCCAATTACCACGAACAACACTATTTTTTGCGCCGTAAATTTTTCAGTGTATATGTTAAAATTGATTGTTACCTTACATGGGAAAGGAATATTACGCTGGTTACCGCAGCACGAAACAATATTCATCATTAACGTTATCAGTTCGCAATCTGCAATCCGATGAAACGAAAAAAAATATTACTTGTAGAAAATAAAAAAGCCATCGCTTTAGATATTCGTTCGATTCTTTCTTCGGCCGGATTTTCTGTTGTTGGAGAAGTTGCAACGGGAAAGCAAGCTATAGCTGCTGTTAAAAATTCCCCGCCTGATATTATTCTGATGGATATCGTAATGAAAGGTTCGATAGACGGTATTGATGCCGCCAAGATTATCAGTGAACAGTTTAATATCCCGATCATTTTTCTTAGTACCAAATCCGACAAAAGAACGCTTCGGCGCGCGAAGCATAGTGATGCGTACGGTTACATTCTAAAACCGTTTGACACGCGCGATGTTCTTGCCGCCGTTGAAATGGCGTTGTATAAACAAAAAATTGAATCGGAAGCGAAAGAACAGCAACGCTGGCTTACTACAACGCTCCGCAGTATCGGCGATGCGGTAATCGCAACGGATAAAAAGGGAATTGTAAAGTTCATGAATGTTATTGCCGAACAATTGACCGGTTGGAAACAAGATGAGGCGGCAGGGAAGAAACTTGGCGAGATATTTATTATTGAGAACGAAGATACCGGCAAACCTCTTCCTAATCCCGTAGCAAAAGTTTTGCGTTACCGTGCTGCACTTAGCATAGCCAATCATATTATTCTTATTGCCAAGAATGGAACACGAACATGCATCGAAGATTCGGCGGCACCGATCTTTGATAACGCGGGCGAGATTACCGGAGTTGTGCTTACCTTTCGAGATGTAACCGAACGGCGAAAGACACAGGATGAATTGAATAAGAACGAAAAACGATTCCGCGCATTGATTGAAAAGAGCGCTGAATCATTTTCCATTATGGACCAAAACGGCATCATCCAATACACAAGCGGAGCATCGCATTCTATTCTGGGATATTCGTACGAAGACCTCGTTGGGAAAAACGCATTTGATTATATCCATAAGGAACACCGTGCGCAGAACAAAAAAATATTTTCTGATTTATTGTTACAGCACGGCAATAGTGTTGTCTCGAAGCTTCGCTTCCTCCATAAGAATGGAAGCTGGAGGTGGATAGAAATAACCGGAACGAATCTTATCAACGATCCGGCAGTGAAAGGTATTGTTATTAATTTTCGGGATATAACATATCAAAAAGAATCAGAAGAAAAAATCAGTCATATCAACAAACGGCTCAATCTATTATCGCGGATCACCGGCGAAGTGATCGGGTCTTTGCCGATACAGAAACAAACGCGCGAAATGATCGAACAGGTGAAAAACGCATTTACGGTAGATTCCGTTATTGTGCGCGTCATCGAAGATGGTCAGTTAAATTTGTTGGCAAGCATTGGCGTGCAGGAAGATCAACTGACCAGATCGATTCCGCCCAATTCCGGTATAGCGCACCAGATTATGCTTAGCAGACGTGCGATTGCCATCAAAAATATCCATGAAAATTTAGCGGCGTATTTTCCTAACAATCCTTCGACCAAAGATGGGTCCAAGTTCGGTTTCATTTCGTATGCTGGCGCACCGCTGCTGATCGGGCATACAGTGATTGGCATTATTGGGATGTTCACCAAAAATGAAATGAGAGAATTTTCGGGAACAGATCTTGAACATTTGCAGATCGTTGCGAATCACATCTCGGTTGCAATTGCCAACGCGCGTCTCTTTAAAGAGATTCGTGAACAGAATATTGAGATGACCGGACATATTGAAGAACAAACCCGGGTAGAGCGGCTGCTGCGTGTCAGCGAAGACCGATACCGCGCGTTCGTTGAACAAAGTTCCGAAGGAATATACCGCACTGCTTTTACAGAACCAATCCCAACATCACTTTCACCAGACGAACAAATTCGCTTGATGTTTGAACGGGGGTACATTGCAGAATGTAATAATGTGATGGCAACAATGTACGGTTTCAATTCCACCAAGGAAGCGATCGGAAAAATGATTAAGGAAATGCTTGTAGAATCCGATCCGTACAATATAGAGTATATGAAAACCTACATCCGTAAAGGATATAAATTCTTTGATGAAGAATCTCATGAACTGGATAATGCTGGAGAAATAAAATATTTTCTGAACAATGGTATCGGTATTGTTGAAAACGGAATGTGGCTTGGTGTTTGGGGAACGCAGCGCGATATTACGGAACGAAAGATTATGGAGCAGCAGTTAATACTCTCCGAACACACTTATCGCGAATTAATAAACAATGTTAGCGAAGCAATCTACATACAAGATGAAAACGGATGTTTTCTAGATGTGAATGAAACTGCAGAGCGATTCTACGGTTACAAACGCGAAGAGTTTATCGGGAAAACCTCGGAATTTCTTTCGGCTCCCGGGAAAAATAATTTAACTGCAATTGCAACGGCATTTCAAAAAGCATATAACGGAGAACCGCAATTTTTTGAATTCTGGGGGAAGAGAAGCGATGGAAGCATTTTTCCAAAAGATGTGAGTCTTACATCAGGAAATTACTTTGGGAAAAAAGTTGTCATTGCGGTCGGTAGAGATATTACAGAACGAAAATTTGCCGAACAAGCTCTGCGGCAAAGCGAAGTGAAATTTAGGGAGCTGTTCGAGAACGCGAACGACGCCATTTTCATCATGACAGAAGACACCTTTGTTGACTGCAATCCGAAAACGGAACAGATGTTTGGATGCCTGCGCGTGGAGATCCTGAACCGGAAACCGTATGAGTTCTCACCACCGCTTCAGCCGGATGAGAGCGATTCAAAGGAGAAAGCGCTCGAGAAGATCGCCGCCGCTCTCTCCGGTGTGCCGCAATTCTTCGAATGGAAGCACAAGAGGCTCGACGGGAAACTCTTCGATGCCGAGGTAAGCCTCAATCGCATTGAGGTCAACGGCAAGAGAATGCTGCAGGCAATCGTTCGGGACATTACCGAGCGCAAGCTCGCCGAACAGGCGAGCAAGCAGGCAGAAGGTGAACTCCGCAAACTATCGCAAGCCGTACAGCAAAGTCCGGCATCGGTTATCATTACTAACCTTGAAGGAACCATTGAATATGTTAATTCAAAAGCACTCGAACTTTCAGGATATACATTAGAAGAAGTGATTGGCAAAACTCCACGAATATTCGGCTCTGGGGAAAAAACT
>JANONI010000194.1:0-49705 GCA_031420755.1 Bacteroidota bacterium
GATATTTTCACTGACGGGGAAACTGTTTCGATGATCGGAAAAAATCTTCAAGTGAAAGCAGATACAACAATAGATGCTGCGGGGAAACTTGTAATGCCCGGCGGTATCGACCCGCATGTGCATCTTGAAATGCCGTTCATGGGAACATTTTCCAGCGATAATTATGAAACAGGAACACGTGCCGCATTATTCGGCGGAACAACGATGGTGATTGATTTCGTTCTGCAGACACAAGGCAAATCTTTGTACAATGCGCTTGAAGCGTGGCAAGGTCGTTCTAACGGAAATACATTGTGCGATTATTCTTTTCACATGGCGGTAACAGATTTCAACGAAAACACAAAAGCAGAAATTGAAAAAATGGTAAACACTGAAGGAATTATTTCCTTCAAAACTTTTATGGCGTACAAAGGTGCGTTAATGATTGATGACCGCCAAATGGTTGGATTAATGGAAGAAGTAAAAAAGCAGGGTGGTATGGTAATTGTTCACGCAACGAACGGCGATATGATAACATATTTAATTGAAAAGCACCGTTCAGAAGGAAAACTTGCGCCACTCTATCACTATCTTTCGCAGCCGGAAATTACCGAGGCAGAAGCATCAGGAAGATTTGCGGATATGGCGCATTATACCGGAGTTCCTGCGTACATCGTTCACATGACGTGCGAAGGAGCAATCAATCAAGTTCGACGATCTGCGCAGCGAAATCAAAAAGTATTTGCTGAAACTTGCATGCAGTATCTCGTTCTTGATGCATCGCTGTACGAACAAAATTTTGAAGGAGCGAAATGGGTTATGTCTCCGCCGCTTCGTGAAAAAAAAGATCAAGTCGCGTTGTGGGGTGCAATCAATCAAGGGACGGTGCAAATTGTCGCAACCGATCATTGTCCGTTTATGTGGGAACAAAAATTAATGGGGAAAGATGATTTTTCAAAAATTCCCAATGGGCATCCCGGAATTGAAACACGAATGGAATTACTTTTTTCAGAAGGTGTGAACAAAGGGAAAATTTCTCTCAATAAATATGTTGAAGTCAGTTCAACCAATGCAGCAAAAATTTTCGGAATGTTCCCGAAAAAAGGCTGCATCGCTGTTGGTTCTGATGCAGATATTATCATTCTCGATCCTAACGAAGAACACATCCTGTCCTCGAAAACACATCACATGAATGTTGACTATTCCGCTTACGAAGGATGGAAAGTAAAAGGTAAAGTGAAATCTGTTATCATGCGCGGTCAGCTTGCAGTCGATAACAATCAATTAAAAATTACAAAAGGATATGGAAAGTTTGTGAAGAGGAATAAAGTGAGTGGAATTATTTGAGTTTTGAGCTTCGGGTTTTGAGTTTCAAGTTCTCGGTAGAATTCAAAATTTCAAAGCGTAATTCATATTTCGAGACATCTGAAAAATCCATAATCAATGTCATTCTCTACGAGTCGTAGACCGAGGAACGGAGTGACGAGTCCCAAAGGGATCGAGACTGTGTAAAACTATTTTTTCAGCGTTAACATCCCCGAAATCTTTGAGATTTCGGGGATGTGTTTCACAAAATTTGACTTTTTACACAGTCTCAATCCCTTTGGGAGAATCTCGCTTTTCTGCAAATTCAAGTGTGAGATTTCTCGCTTGCCCCTTTGGTGGCTTCGCTCGAAATGACAATCACTTAATAGTTTTTCAGAGGTCTCATTTCATAATTCAACCTTCATAATTTTAAAACCTTTATGCCCACATTTCTTTCTTCCGAATTAATTGAGACCGATATTTCTTCTGTTCAACACAGTACACTTCTTAACGCTGACCTTGCGCCGACGACAAAAGCACAGCGTAAATGGGGAGTCTATAATTTTGCTGCGCTTTGGATTTCGATGTCTGCGTGTATTCCTACGTACATGCTTGCTTCGGGATTGATTGCCGAAGGAATGAATTGGTATCAAGCAGTGATAACAGTTTTTCTTGGAAACGTTATTGTGTTAATTCCAATGATTCTCAACGCTCACGCCGGAACAAAATATGGAATTCCATTTCCTGTCTATTGCCGCGCATCGTTCGGAGTTCGCGGTGCAAATATACCCGCGCTGTTGCGTGCGTTTGTTGCATGCGGTTGGTTCGGCATTCAAACGTGGATCGGCGGTTGGGCTATTTATAAAATTATTACGATTTATATTCCAGAATGGGACTCACTTCCAGTTTGGTTTGCAGGAATAAATTTTCCCCAATTTGCATGTTTCATGTTCTTCTGGGGAATTAACATGCTTGTTATTTATAAAGGAATTGATTCCATCCGTTTTCTCCTCGATATCAAAGCACCGCTTCTCATTATTCTTGGTCTTGCGTTGCTTGCGTGGGCATATAACGAAGCAGGTGGTTTTGGTCCAATGCTTTCACAGCCATCGCAATTTATTTCTGGAGGAATTAAAGAAGGTCAATTTTGGTCTATTTTTTTCCCATCACTTACTGGGATGATTGGTTTTTGGGCAACGCTTTCGCTCAACATTCCGGATTTTACACGCTATGCAAAATCGCAAAAAGATCAAATATTTGGACAAGCAATTGGACTTCCGGTAACAATGGGATTATATGCGTTCATCGGCGTTGCTGTAACATCTGCAACAATTGTTATTTATGGCGAAGCAATTTGGGATCCGGTAGTTCTTATCGCGCGTTTTACAAATCCTGTTGTGCTTGCAGTTTCGCTTTTTGCACTCTGTCTCGCAACGCTGGCGACAAATCTTGCTGCGAATGTTGTGAGCCCTGCAAATGATTTTACAAATCTCTGGCCTTCCAAAATTACATTCCGTATCGGCGGATTGATCACGGGAATTATCGGCATTCTTATTCAGCCGTGGAAACTTGTTGCCGATCCAAGCGGATACATTTTTACATGGCTTGTTGGGTATTCTGCATTGCTCGGTCCAATCGGCGGAATTTTAATTGCCGATTATTTTATTGTGAGAAAAACAAATCTTAAAGCGGTAGATCTGTATAATCTTTATGGAGAGTATCGTTATCGCAATGGTTTCAACACAGCGGCAATCGTTGCGCTTGCGCTTGGTGTTGCGCCGAATATTCCCGGATTCCTCGGCACCATTAAAGTTATTGATCCTGTTTCGGTCGGTTCGTTCTTCATGCACTTATACAATTACGCATGGTTTGTTGGATTTGCTGTGGCGTTTGTGATGTATGTTGTGATGATGAGGAAAAAGTAAATTCTGTGTTTCAAGTTTTTTGGTTCAGGTTTCATTTTAAACACTTATTTGTTGTTCGACAGTTGTACTGTCGAACACGAACCGCTTGATGAGTTTTACTCCAATATGCAACAGTAAAACTGTTGTTTGGTTTTATGTCCGACAGTGTAACTGTCGGACAACTAAGTAGCAGAAGCAATTGGAAAAAAACAAGTGTTCATAACTTTGAAATAAGATGGCGAGATGTAGGACACCTTAGAGGTGTCCTACATCTTTATAACTTACAACGCCTCAACTCATCCAATTCACTTTCCCTTCAGCACTCCATTTTATCGTTGTCTTTTTCGGTTTTGTAAAAAATTCGATTGAACTTTTTCCTGTAATATCTCCCGCTCCGAATTTGGATTCGTTCCATCCGCCAAATGAAAATGGCTCTCGAGGTACAGGAACTCCGATATTCACTCCAACCATTCCTGCACTTGCATGTTCAACCACGTAACGCGCCGCGCCGCCGTTTTGCGTAAAGACCGAAGCGGCATTACCATACGGATTTGCATTCTCAATTTTTAATGCTTCTTCAAGTGTCTCAGTCCGCAAAATTGCGAGAACTGGACCAAAAACTTCTTCTTGTGCAATGTTCATTTCCGGCTTTACAAAATCAATAACAGTAGGTCCAACGTAATAACCGTTTTCTTTTCCTTCGACTCTTGCATTGCGTCCATCAAGAAGTATCGTTGCGCCTTGTTGTTCCGCTTCGGTGATGTAACGTTCGATCCGTTCTTTTGCTTGTTTAGAAATTACCGCGCCGAGATTTTTTCCCGGAACAATTTTTTTTGATTCCTCGACCAATTTTTTTATGATATGATCGACTGAGCCAACGGCAAGCATTGCGGAAGCCGCCATGCATCGTTGACCTGCGCATCCGCTCATTGATGCCGCAACGTTTGATGCCGTCATATCTTCATGTGCATCAGGAAGAACAATAAGATGATTTTTTGCTCCTCCAAGACATACAGCTCGTTTGAGATGTGAAGTCGCGCGTTGATAAACAATCTTTGCAACTTTGGTTGATCCGACAAATGTTACCGCATGAATTCCTGGATGATCACAAATTGCCTCAACTGCTTCTTGTCCGCCATGTACGATATTGAAAACGCCATCCGGTAACCCTGCTTCTTTTAATAATTCCGCAATGCGGCAAGCGCTTAACGGAACAACTTCAGAAGGTTTTAAAATCATCGTATTCCCAAGAACTAATGCATTGGGAATTGTCCAATTCGGAACCATTGCAGGAAAATTAAATGGTGTAATTGATGCAACCACTCCGACAGGATAGCGATCGATCCGACATTCAACGCCGCGGCTTACTTCTAAAATTTCACCAGAAATCAATTGAGGCATAGAACATGCAAACTCAGTCAATTCAATACTTTTTTCAACTTCAGCAATTGCTTCGCTTATAATTTTTCCATTTTCTTTCTGAACAAGTTCTGCAAGCTCTTGCGAATATTTTTCCAACAGTGCCTTATATCGGAAAAAAACTTGAACACGTTCTTTAATTGGGAGGGAAGACCATGAAGGAAATGCTTTTGCTGCTGATCGTACTGCATCATCAACATCTTTAAATCCAGACAAAGGAACAAAAGAAATTATTTCACCTGTTGATGGATTTTCAATAGGGAGTGTTTGTGATTCACTGGCTTTTGTCCATATGCCATTGATATAATTGTTTACTGTATTTGCATTCATATAAACTCCTTAATCATTTGAATACTTCTAATTCGTTAATATAAAAAAGTAATCATGCTGAATATTAAAAGCAAGCAAATCTGCCTGTAAAAATTTGTATTCATCAACTATTGATTTTTTGATGGAAAAGGCATATCTTTATTTCCTATAATTCAGGAACAATTTATCAGGAGATACAAACGTGGCAATGGTAGATAAAAGCACTACATTTTTTAGAGAAACCGATATCGCGCAAAAATGGTATGTTGTCGATGCAAACGGAAAAACACTTGGTCGTATAGCATCGCAGGTCGCACGAATTCTTCGCGGAAAACATAAGCCGCAATTCACACCAAATTCAGATATGGGTGATTTTGTTATTGTTGTGAACGCAGAGAAAGTAAAAGTTACCGGCAAGCGTACCGAACAAAAGGAATATTTTCATTATACCGGTTATCCGGGCGGAGCAATTTTCCAACAGTTTAAGGATGTTATTAAAAACCATCCGGAACGTGTGATTGAACATGCTGTAAAGGGTATGATTCCCCACACAAAACTTGGTCGTCAGATCATTAAAAAATTAAAAGTCTATCCCGGAACAGAGCATCCGCACTCAGCTCAAAAACCGGAAGTCATCGAATTCAATTAACGTAGAAGGATGTACATGCAGCAAATGATTAACGCAGTCGGTCGCCGTAAAACTTCGGTTGCCCGTGTGTTCTTAAAAAACGGTTCAGGTAAGATCACTGTTAACGAACGTGATTTTGAAAAATATTTTCCACTTGAAACACATCGTAATTCAATCACCAAAGTATTTTCTGTAACTGATACTCTTGGAAAATATGATGTGAAGGTGAATGTTGACGGCGGCGGAGTTTCAGGACAAGCTGGCGCAGTTATTCTTGGCGTTGCTCGTGCATTAGTGGAAATTAGTGAAGAAAATCGTCCCGTCCTTCGAAAAAATGGAATGATGACACGCGATCCCCGTATGGTAGAGCGTAAAAAATACGGACAGAAAAAAGCTCGTAAGAAATTTCAATTCTCCAAACGGTAAAATTTTTTATCCGCCTTGCAATGCACAACATGTATTGCAATGTATAGTTGTAATAATTAAACATACTTTTGGATTAGTGCAGCGGTGTCCGGCATAACTGGACTCTACATTAAGATGAAGAAAGTAGAAGAACACTTAACCAAACATAAAGGAACACTATGCCTCGCGTAGAACTTGCAGAGTTACTTGCTTCCGGTGCCCACTTCGGTCACCTTACCCGCCGTTGGAATCCAAAAATGCGCCCCTATATTTTTATGGAACGAAACGGAATCCACATTTTTGATCTCAAAAAAACACAAACGCTTCTTGAAGAAGCTGCAACCGCTGTTTCAAATGTTGTAGCAGAAGGAAAGAAAGTGCTTTTTGTGGGCACAAAAAAACAAGCGAAAGAAGTTATTCAAGCTGAAGCGAAACGTGGACACCAATATTACGCAACCGATCGATGGCTCGGTGGAATGTTGACCAACTTTGCGACAATTCGAAAAAGCGTAAAACGTTTGACGAATATTGAGAAGATGGAGACTGATGGAACCTTTGATAAGATCACAAAAAAAGAAACGCTATTCCTTTCACGAGAAAAAGAAAAACTTCAAAAAACACTTTCAGGTATTGTGGAGATGACCCGTCTTCCGGGTGCGCTCTTCGTTATCGATGTGAAAAAAGAAGCGATTGCAGTGAAAGAAGCGAATCGTCTTGGTATTCCGGTATTTGCAATGGTTGATACAAACTGTGATACCGATGGAATCGATTATATCATTCCCGCAAATGATGACGCATTAAAATCAATTCAATTGATTGCTCGTGTGTTCACCGATGCAATCGTAGAAGGAAATGCACGAAAAGTAGAAACTGCTCCGGAATCTGAAGAAGCAGAAAAACAAGAACGATCTGATAAGCACGACCGAAGAGAACGAAGACCACGAAGACCACAACATGAAACGGGTAAAGTATAATTATGGCAGTATCTAGTGAACTGGTAAAAAAACTGCGCGATAAAACCGGCGCAGGCATGATGGATTGCAAAAAAGCACTTGATGAATCAAATGGTGATGTAGAAAAAGCAATCGAAATTCTTCGTAAAAAAGGTGCGGCAACCGCTGCAAAACGTGCTGATAAAACAGCAAACGAAGGAATAATTGTATCAAAAGTTTCTGATGATGCTAAATACGGAATTTTAGTTGAGATCAACTGCGAAACAGATTTTGTAGCTCGCGGTGAAGATTTTGTAAACTTTGCAAATTCAATCGGTCAGATCGTTTTTGACAAGTCTCCAAAAACTGTTGAAGAATTATTAACCCTTCCTCATCCGAACGGAAAAACAGTTTCCGATGCTCTTTCTGAATTGGTTGGAAAAGTTGGTGAAAAAACTGAGATTCGCAGAATTTATATCGTAAATGCTGAAGGCGCATTCCTTGCGTCATATATTCATATGGGAAGCAAATTAGGAGTTCTTGTGGAATTTGCTGCGGAATATAATCCTGTAAATAAAGTAATCGCTCGGGATATTGCAATGCAAGTTGCTGCAATGAATCCGATTGTTGTTTCGAGAGATAAAGTAAGCAAAGAATTACTTGATAAAGAAGTTGAGATATACCGTCAGCAAGCGAAGAACGAAGGTAAGCCTGAACAAATTGCAGAGAAAATTGCAACAGGTCGTCTTGAAAAATATTTTCAAGAAGTTGTTCTTCTCGAACAGAGTTTTATTAAGGACGCTGGAAAGGCAGTTAAAGATCTTCTTTCTCCAAATGTAACGGTAAAACAGTTCAAGAGATTTCAACTTGGTGAATCAACAAATTAACATCCAGAAAGGTCTCATTTGAGACCTTTCTTTTTATCAGGAGCTTAATGATGGCAACGCCAAAATATAAACGCATATTGCTGAAATTAAGCGGTGAAGCATTGATGGGTGGACAAGAGTTTGGAATTGATCCGAAGGTATTAGGTCAATACGCAGAAGAAATTAAATTGGTACATGATCTTGGTGTACAAATTGGAATTGTAATTGGCGGTGGAAACATTTATCGCGGAATTGAAAATTCGTCGGATGGCATTGACAAAGTTACCGGTGATCATATGGGTATGCTTGCCACCGTTATCAATGGATTAGCACTGCAAAGTTCATTGGAACATCACGGAATGGATACTCGATGTCAAACAGCAATAAATATGGATCGGATTGCTGAACCATATATCCGGCGTCGTGCAGTACGACATTTAGAAAAAAAACGCATTGTTATTTTTGCGGCAGGCACTGGAAATCCGTACTTTACAACGGATACCGCTGCCGTGCTTCGTGGGATAGAAATTGAAGCGGGAATAATTATCAAAGGCACCCGTGTTGATGGAATCTATGATTCCGATCCGGAAAAAAATCCGAATGCAAAAAAATATTCGTTAATTAATTATGATGATGTTTTCAAAAAAAATCTTAAAGTAATGGATATGACAGCAATAACGCTGTGTAAAGAGAACAATCTGCCGATCGGTGTTTTTAACATGAATGTAAAGAATAATTTACTACGATTGGTGCTTGGTGAAAATGTCGGGACTACAGTAACACAA
Source organism: Bacteroidota bacterium (assembly GCA_031420755.1). Lineage (GTDB taxonomy): Bacteria > Bacteroidota > Ignavibacteria > UBA10030 > UBA8401 > UBA8401. Next base: position 8,533 of record JANONI010000194.1, read on the forward strand.
TCTGCTCCATCAGTATAACAATATCGGAGGATACCACTATGCAATTAAAAGAGATCTTAAAAAACTGCGAAACACGGATGCAAAAAGCAGTTGAAAGTGTCCGACACGAACTTGTGAAGGTCCGTACCGGTAAAGCGACCACCGCACTTCTTGATACTGTTAAAGTTGATGCCTATGGAACATTGATGCCGCTCAATCAAGTTGGTTCGATCAGTGTCGTTGATGCGCGTATGCTTGCGGTTACTCCGTGGGATAACGGCATGCTACAACCAATTGAAAAAGGAATTACTATTGCAAATCTCGGGCTTAATCCGAGCATCGACGGAAAAATAGTTCGAGTTCCTGTTCCAATGTTAAATGAAGAACGCCGCAAAGAACTTGTTAAACTTGTGAAAAAGTTTGGAGAAGAAGGGAAGGTTGCGGTCCGAAACATTCGCCGTGATGAGAATGACTTGCTGAAAAAATCTGAGAAAGAAGCACATTTTTCGGAAGATGATAGAAAACGCGGCGAACAAGAAGTTCAAAAATATACCGATAAATATATCAAAGAGATCGACAATCTGTTAGCAAATAAAGAAAAAGAAATTATGGAAGTGTAAATAAATTCACTCAAAGGAAAAGTCCCGCTTCTGCGGGACTTTTCGGTTTAAAGATAAATTTACCGATGATAATGAAATCAAAAATAATACTGCGGGAACAATTAAAAAATCAACGAGAGGAACTTTCCAAAAAGGATTGTCGTGAACGTTCGGCATTGATCCTTGATAATTTAGTTTCAATGCCCGAATTTTTTCGTGCAGACGTTGTTCACACATACATTTCATCAAAAAAAAATGAAGTAGATACGCATGAACTTATTCGTATGCTGCTGAAACAAAAGAAACGCGTCGTTGCTCCGATTGCTGATAAGGCAACAAAACAAATGAAGCATTCCGAATTATTTTCATTGAGCGAACTTGTTGGTGGTGCTTACGGAATTTTAGAACCACGGATGTATCGACCTGTACCGGTATCCGATATTCAAGTTATTATTGTTCCGGCTCTTGCAGTTGATAGAAAAGGGAACAGACTCGGTTTTGGCGCGGGATTTTACGATCGATTCCTTCACGATGTCCGGCTACCTACAATCTCTCTCGTTTATGATTTCCAAATAGTACAGGAAGTTCCTCAAGAATCAACAGATGTTCCGGTCTCTTTTGTCGTAACAGAAAATGAAATCATTCGCTGCCGCAACTAATTATTTACGATAGCGTAAGAGTTTAAGTACTAGAAGGAGTGCATATGAACAATCAACGATTATTTCGATCGCAAACCAATAAAGTGTTTGCAGGTGTCTGCGGCGGGTTGGCAGAATATTTTGATGTTGACCCCCTTGTTATTCGTTTACTGTTTGTCTTAATGGTGCTATTCGGCGGAACCGGAATTGTGCTTTATATAGCAGCAATTTTTATCGTTCCAAAAAAACCGTTTGTAGTTGCAGAACCACCAACCGCAACAGAAAACGTTCCCCAATATCCAAAAAACACAAATGCCAGGAATTGGTTTGGAATAGCACTTGTTGCTGCTGGTGTAATTCTCTTATTGGCGAATCTTGATGTTTTCCATTTCTTTAATTTTATTGAAGGAGCATTTGAATTTATTTTTCCGGTATTGTTGATTATCGGTGGAATGGCTGTCATTTATTATCGACAATCGCAGATTGAAAATTTAAATGATGAAATGAAAAACAATTCTTCACCAGAATCTACAGCTTCACCTGAAACATCTTTTCAATCACGATCATATCGTGAGTTTAGACGTTCACTAGTTGATAAAAAATTATTCGGAGTTTGCGGCGGATTGGCGCAATATTTCGGAATTGATTCCAGTTTGATTAGAATGTTATATGTTGTTCTCTGTCTTGCATCGTTTGGTGCCGGATTTGTTCTCTATGTATTAATAGCAATTGTAGTACCGTATGAAAATGTTGTCAATGCGCGGGTGCCATAATGGATAAACAACAAATAAAACGTATTCCGGTGTTTGGCATTGTTCTCGTTGTTCTTGGAGTGGGATTATTGTTGCGGCAGTTACACATCGTCCATCTCGATGGCGGATCAATGCTGCTGTTCGGTTTGATCGTGTACGGAGGGATAATGATCATTCGTTCATTTGTTACAAATGTCCGACAGTCGTTATTTTTCGGAAGTTTATGTTTTTATTCCGGGATAGTTCTCTTGTTGGGGAAATATGGTTTTATTGAAAATACTCCGTTTACGTATGTTCCGGGATTTTTAATCGCATTCGGGCTATCATTTTTGATGTTATTCATTTTTACATTCACCGAATTTCATCTTCTTGTTCCGGCGTTCATCTTCATCGGTCTTGGAACAGCTTTTATGATGACGGAGATTGGATTCTTATATCCCAGCGATATTAAAGAAGCTATCCGAACATATTGGCCTGTTGCGATTATTCTATTTGGTGTGTTGATGCTTTTTTCAAGGAAAGAAAAGAAAATATAATATTGAAAAAAAAACATTCACCGCGCCTGCCCGCCTCTTTGCTTTACTATGGCAGGCGGGGATAACACGGAAAAAACGCGAATTTTCACAGATGGTATCCGCGTTTTCCGCAATAAAAAAAATTAGGAACTGATTCTATAAATTCGCTAGTGCGCTTCCAACCAATCTTTGCCAACACCAATTTCAACTTCCAAGGGAACGTTTAACGGCATCGCTGTCCGCATCTGTTCTTCAACCAATTTTTTCATTGCTGTTTCTTCATTCTTCACAACATCAAATACCAATTCATCATGAACTTGCAGTATCATTTTGCTCATGAGATTTTTTGATTTCAGTTCACGATGAATTCCAATCATCGCAAGTTTTATCATATCCGCCGCAGTTCCCTGTATCGGCATATTAATAGCCTGCCGTTCAGCATTCCCGCGGATATTTTGATTCTTATTGTTGATATCAGGTAAATATCTCCGCCGGCCTTTCAATGTTTCAACAAATCCATTGCTATGGGCAGAAGCGATTGTCTCTGAAATATATTGGTTCACTTTTGGGAAGCGTTCGAAATATTTTTGAATGATCTCTTTTGCTTCGGATTGCGTGATATCTAAACGCGCCGCCAGTCCGAACGGACCGATACCATACATAATTCCAAAATTTACTTCCTTTGCTTTACGACGCATATCCCGCGTAATATCTTTTTGATTGACGCCGAAGACTTTTGCCGCCGTTGAGGAATGAATATCTTCATGGTTATTGAATGCATCAAGAAGTCCTTGATCGCCGGAAATATGCGCCATAATTCTCAACTCGATCTGCGAATAATCGGCGGAGAGAATTAGAGAATTCTTGTTTGATGGAATGAATGCCTTTCGCATTTTTCTTCCCAGTTCCGTACGGATTGGAATGTTTTGCAGATTGGGATCGCTGCTGGAAAGCCGTCCCGTAGCTGCAACAGTTTGATTGAATGATGTATGAACTTTTTCTGTGAGAGGATGAATCAGTTTTGGCAACGCATCAACATACGTTGATTTCAATTTTTGTAATTGCCGGTATTCCAATAACTGTTCTACGATTGGATGTTCTTTTCGTAACGCTTCCAGAACGGCAACATCGGTTGAAAATCCTGTCTTTGTTTTTTTAACTGAACGGAGTTTCAGTTTTTCAAAAAGAATTTTTGCCAATTGCTGAGTGGAATTGATATTGAACTTCTCATCGGCAAGTTGATAAATCTTTTTGATCAGGTCATCTAATGTTGCGCCTATTTCTCCCGACATTATTGAGAGAAATGAAACATCGATCTTTACACCGGAGATTTCCATAGCACTCAGCACTTCGATCAATGGAAACTCGATCTCTGTGCAAAGCGTCTTTAAACCGTTCGACGATAACTTATCGTGCAAAACATCCACAATCTGAAGTGTAATGTCGGCATCTTCCGCGGAGTAATTACCAACTTCATCAACCGGAATATCACGGATGTCTTTCTTGCCGTCATTAGTTAATTCGTTAAAAGAGACCATTTTGTAATTCAACAATTCTACGGCAAGGGAATCCAGGGAGTGCTGCTTATCGGAGCGGAGAACATAGGCTGCGATCATTGTGTCGAAGCCGATTCCTGAGACAATAATTCCTTTTGTTGAAAGAACGAGTGAATCATATTTTATATTCTGTCCGTACTTTTTTATTTTTTCATTTTCAAATATCGGTTTGAAATCCTTAACGACTCGTTCAATTGGAAAACCTTCACGTTTTCTTTCGGTCTTTCCGCTGAAAAGATCGTCGCCGATTTCCTGAACCGTATCATCGATAACCGGAAGGTAGTAAGCATTTTGTTTTTCAAGTGCAAATGCAATGCCAACCAGTTCTGCCCGAAGTGCATCGGTTGAAGTTGTTTCGGTATCAAACACGAATGCTTTTGCTTTTTTAAGCTCTCCCAACAATTTTAAGTATTCAGCATCTTTTTTTATGACGATATAATTGTGTTTTGTAGAATTGATATCCGGTAAGACTGTTGTTTCTTCTTCAACAAGTTCACTTTTCTTCTCAGTCAAATTTTCAACAACACCTTTTTCTTTTCCGAAGGACACTGCGTGCAACCTTCGGGCAAAGGTTTTAAACTCCAGATGTTCATAAAGTTTAATCAGTCCTGCTACATCTTTATCTTTTGCTTGTAGATGATGAAGGTCAACATTTATCGGAACATTGATATCGATCGTCACTAATTGTTTAGAGAGGAGTGCAAGCTCTTTGTTGTTGCGGAGTTTTTCCTGCAATCCTTTTTGAGGAATGGAATCAACATTTGCCAGAATATTTTCAATGGTTTTATATTTTAGAACAAGCGGAAGAGCTGTTTTCGGTCCGACCCCCGGAACGCCGGGAATATTATCGGCAGTATCGCCGATAAGTCCGAGCATATCAATCACTTGATCGGGATGGACACCGAATTTTGTCATCACACCTTCTTCACCGACAATTTCATCGTCACTTCCAAATTTTCCGGGACGATAAATTTTCACTCTGTTTGAAACAAGCTGCATAAAATCTTTGTCGGAGGTGACGAGGAAGGTATCAATATTTTCTTTTTCTGCGCGCTTCGCCAATGTCCCCATAATGTCATCCGCTTCGTAGCCGTCAAGTTCAAGAACAGGAACATTGAACGCCTTCACAACATCTTTCAGATAACTGAGTGAAGCTGCCAGATCATCCGGCATTTTGTTGCGCGTTGCCTTGTATTCCTTATATGCAACGTGACGAAACGTTGGATGTTCCGTATCGAACACGGCGGCGATGTAATCCGGTTTTTGTTCGTCAAGAATTTTGTTGAGATAATTAACAAAGCCGTAGATTGCGCTGGTATTTTCACCTTTGGAATTGATGAGAGGATTTTGGGCAAACGCGAAATACGAACGATACGCGATTCCCATCGAATCGATGAGATAGAGTGTCTCTTTACGTTTCATAGAATTTCATAGTGAAGTAAAGTTAAAGTATATTGAAACAAATTTTCCGTGTGAATGAATATACCAAAAGTTGGTGAACGAAAAAATTCTTAGATTTCGAAAAAAGTATATATCTGCCACTAAAACACTAAAGCACAAAGGTGTTGTTCAAAGGTAAAGAACTTGTGTCAAAAGTCAAATTTTGCGAAACACATCCCCGAAATCTTTAAGATTTCGGGGATGTTAACGCTGAAAAAATAATTTTGACACAGTCTCTAAAACTTTGTGCCTACGGCTCGTAGAGAAAATTTTGTGTTGTAGTGACTTTGTCTACGACCCGTAGGGTGGCGAAGTTATTTCTTCTAAGTAAAATATGAATATCTACATCATCATTATCATTCAGCAAATGATAGCCGGAGGAACGCACCTTGTTGCCAAAACGGTGACTCAGGATGTTAATCCTGTTGTCTTGACGTTCTTGCGGAACTGCATTTCACTTTTTGTATTGCTTATTATATTTTTCGCAAAAGAAAAACGGATAAAAGTAGAGAAGAAAGACCTAAAACAATTGCTCTGGTTGTCAGTTCTTGCAGTTCCGTTGAATCAATTCTTATATCTGTATGGAATCAAATTCACTCTCGCATCGAACGGTGCGCTGTTGTATGCAACAACACCTGCGTTAATTTTAATTCTATCGTATTTTTTGCTTTCAGAACCACTGACAAGAAAAAAAATTCTCGGCGTTTTCGTTGCATTCATCGGTGTTGCAATAGTTATGTTCGAGCGAGGCATCGATTTTGCATCGGATTATTTCTATGGCAATGTGATGATCTTTCTTGCAGTGATTGCATGGACGTTATTTGCAATTCAAGGGAAGAAACTGGTTATAAAATACGGTGCTTTTCATATCACTGCACTTTCGATGATTGGCGGTGCGGCGATGTTTCTTCCTGTAGGTATTATTGAATTTGCGTGGCATGGATTACCAACAATCACGTTTGGCAACTGGATGAGTATTTTGTATCTGAGCTTGGGAACATCGGTTGTTTCATATATCCTGTGGTTCTATGCGCTCGGTAAACTTGATACGACAAAAGTTGCGGTCTTTGCCAATGCGCAGCCAATTTTTACGACAATTATGGCAGTCATATTTTTACATCAGCCGATTACAACAATATTCGTTGTTGGCGGAGTAATTACAATTGCGGGAGTGTTGTTGACGCAGAGGAAATAAAGTTGATACCGTTAAATAAAAGAATTACATTTGCGTGACGATTGAATTCGTGGGAAGACAAATAGAAGACTTTTTACGGATTTTTTTGACTAAAACTGCAAAAAAGAAGAAAAAGAATCCTCCCAAAAAAAGGCGGACGGGGGGAACCGTTAGTAAAGAAGCTCTGGGCTGCTGCTGACAAACTCCGCAAAACTATGGATGCGGCGGAGTATAAACATATTGTCTTAGGCTTGATATTTCTCAAATTACTTGTAATCGTTCGGTTTCTTTTTTTGTTCGCATAAATTATTCTTTGCATGTCGAGAGTTCTTTCGTTGTGAAAAAAACTCCTAACTACCTGACATTTCTATTTAGCTTCTGCAAACACCAGCAGTACACTATTGATGACCGGAGGATTGCCGGGCTTGCTTTCCATAAAATCTTTCGTTAAAAAGAATTAAAAAATTATCACGATAAAAAAGGGGAAACCACATGAAGAACCGCTTATTTCCGTTGTTTTTGGTCTGCCAAATGTTCCTGAGCGCGAATCTGTTTTCACAGTCGCTTCCGAGGGATTTCGATACCTATGTTGAAAAAGTTTTGAAAACATTCAATGTTCCCGGTGTTTCTGTCGCCATTGTAAAAGATGGAAAAGTTGTTCTTGCAAAAGGATACGGCGTTAAAACAATTGGAACGAATGATAAGGTTGACAGCAAAACAAATTTCAGCATCGCATCAAACACCAAAGCGTTTGTCGGAACTTCACTCGGTATGCTTGTTGATGAAGGGAAAATAAAATGGAACGATCGCGTAGTAGATCATCTTCCGTGGTTTCAACTTTCCGATCCGTACGTAACGCGTGAAATGAGAATTATCGATCTGCTTGTGCATCGCAGCGGACTTGGTCTTGGTGCTGGAGACCTTCTTATTTGGCCAACGAACACATACAAACAAAAAGATGTTGTGAAACGATTTAAGAATATTCCTCTTGCAACAAGTTTTCGCAGCACCTATGCGTATGACAATATTCTCTATCTCATCGCGGGGGAAGTGATCGAAACCGTCAGCGGCATGCCGTGGGATGAATTTGTTCGAACACGAATATTTTCTAAACTTGGAATGAACAACAGCACGCTTACATTTATGGAAGCAATAAAAAAAGGGAACGTTGCAACTCCGCATGCTGAGATCGATGGCATTGTTAGACCTGTTGCAGCATCAGACAGTGACAAAACAAATCCTGCTGCAAGCATCAACACCAATGCGGATGATATTGCAAAATGGATGATCTGCCAGATCGATTCGGGAAAACTTTCCGGCGGAACAACTCTTTTTACTCCTGAAACTGCTCGTCAGCTTTGGTCTGTTATTACACCGATACCTGTTTCAAAGGTTGCAAAAGAACTTGCACCATTGCAGCCGAATTTTTCCGGTTATGGCGGCGGATTTGGTGTGCGTGATTATCGTGGAAAAAAACTTGTATCACACACCGGCGGGTTAAGCGGATTCGTTTCGTTTGTTGCGATGATCCCTGAAATTCGGGCAGGTGTTGCTGTATTTACAAACCAAGAAGTGGGCGGTGCGTTTTACTCCATCGGATATCGAACACTCGATCATTTTCTCGGCACAAGTTATGATTGGACTGCGGCATACAAAGCAGTTAAAGATAGAAGCGATTCGTTAACCAATGTTGCGGATAATAAAACAGCATCAACTCGTGATTCACTTTCAAAACCGTCACTGCCGCTTGCGAAATACGCCGGAAAATATTCCGATGCGTGGTACGGTGATATTACAATAGAATTAAAAGATGGTAAATTATTTATGCAGATGATTCCAACACCGTCTCTTGGCGGATATTTGGAACATTATCAATACAATACATTCAACGCACGGTGGAGTGATCCTGAAATGCGCGCAGATGCGTTCGTTACATTCTCATTAAATCCTGATGGAAGCATAGAGCATGCAAAGATGAAAGCTGTTTCTCCCGCTACCGATTTTAGTTTTGATTTTCATGATCTGTTGTTGAAGCCGGTAAAGTAGAAAGGATGTTCATTGAACTACGATATTATTATTGTCGGCGCAGGTCCCGCCGGATTATCTGTTGCTATAGAAGCTCAAAAATCCGGTGTGAAATATTTGGTTCTTGAAAAGGGTGGAATTGTCAATTCAATCCAAAATTTCCCTGCAGAGATGTCGTTCTTTTCTACGCCGGAGCTTTTGGAAATTGGCGGGCTGCCTTTTTCATCGGCACAAATGCGACCTGTTCGTGCTGAAGGATTAGAATATTACACTCGAGTTGCAGATTTCTATAAACTAAAATGTAATTTTTTTGAACCGGTAACTTCAATTAAAAAGAGTGGAGTAAACTTTTTAGTTCAATCGGCAAAATTCTCTTATGAAACAAAGACAGTGGTTCTTGCAACAGGGTATTATGACAATCCAAATTTTTTGAATATTCCCGGAGAGTCACTCTCCAAAGTTTCGCATTATTATGACGAGCCGTACTCTTTTTATCGCCAGCATGTTCTTGTGATTGGCGCAAAAAATTCTGCCGCAATTGCTGCGCTGGAATTATATCGCCACGGTGCGCATGTAACGCTTGTTCATCGCGGCGAATCGCTTTCGGATAAAATAAAATATTGGATCAAGCCGGATATTGAAAACAGGATTAACGAAGGTGCGATCAAAGCATTATTCAATACTACAGTGCAGGAAATTAAAGAAACATCGGCTGTTCTTTTAAACTCATACACCGAACGTGTTGAAATAGAAAATGATTTTGTGTTTGCCCTTACCGGTTATCATCCGGATTATGATTTTCTTCGGTCCTGCGGAATAGAGTTAAATGGAACTGATTCGACTCCTATGCAAAATAGCGACACATTGGAAACGAATATTTCTGGACTGTATGTTGCAGGATCGATAATAGCAGGGAAGAATAACAATTCAATTTTTATTGAAAATGGGCGTCTTCACGGAAAAATTATCATTGATTCGATAAAACAGAAGATATCTTCCTTCTAAAGATTTTCCGTAACTTCTCAGCATAAAAAAATCCGCTGAGTAATTACGATTTCCCTTCAGTACAATTCGGAGATGAAGATTCCTAAAGTTTTACATTGTTTATCTTCCAAAATCTCCCTATTTTACTACACTTTTGAAGTAAATAACAAACTATCTGAAAATGTGAAAGGAATGCAATGAACGAAGGTACAATTGTTCAGGTTATCGGACCTGTTGTAGATATTGATTTTTCTGAAGGAACACCACCAACGATTTTAAATGCAATAAAGGTTCCGCGGACAAATATTGAAGGAGTGAAAGAAGAACTTACCCTTGAAGTTCAGCAGCATCTTGGCGAGAATCGTGTTCGCACAATTGCCATGGATTCTACGGACGGTCTTGTTCGTGGAATGAAAGCAATCGATACTGGAAGTCCGATTTCAATTCCTGTCGGTCCGAATACACTTGGTCGTTTAATCAATGTTATCGGCGTGGGTATTGATGGACTTGGCGAGATTAAAGGTGTAGCGATATATCCTATTCACCGTCCTGCACCAAAGTTCGAAGATCTTTCCACACAAAAGGAAATGTTTGAAACCGGAATTAAAGTTGTTGATCTGCTCGAACCGTACACCAAAGGTGGAAAAACAGGATTGTTCGGCGGTGCGGGAGTTGGAAAAACAGTTCTTATTCAGGAACTGATTCGTAACATTGCAGCAGAGCATGGCGGATATTCTGTGTTTGCCGGTGTTGGTGAACGTACGCGCGAAGGAAATGATCTCTGGTTGGAAATGAAAGAATCGGGAGTTCTTGCAAAAACTGCGCTTGTGTTTGGTCAGATGAATGAACCGCCGGGCGCACGTCTTCGTGTTGCGTTAACAGGATTAGCGATCGCTGAATATTTCCGTGATGATGAAGGGAAAGATGTTCTGTTATTCATCGACAATATTTTCCGTTTCACACAAGCAGGTTCAGAAGTATCAGCGTTGCTTGGTCGTATGCCGTCAGCCGTAGGATATCAACCGACACTTGCAACTGAAATGGGTGCGCTTCAAGAACGCATCACTTCAACGCGCAAAGGATCGATCACATCTGTACAAGCAATTTACGTTCCTGCGGATGACTTGACAGATCCTGCGCCGGCTGCAGTATTTTCTCACTTGGATGCAACGACTGTATTGAGCCGTCAAATTTCCGAACTCGGGATTTATCCCGCTGTTGATCCTCTTGATTCAACATCGCGTATTATGGACCCGCTGACTGTTGGGCAACATCATTACGATGTTGCAAAATCTGTAAAAGTAATTCTGCAGCAGTACAAAGATCTTCAAGATATCATCAATATTCTTGGTATGGATGAGCTTTCGGATGAAGATAAATTAACAGTTTCACGTGCACGGAAAATTCAACGATTTTTATCTCAGCCGTTTCACGTAGCGGAACAATTTACCGGGATTCCAGGTCGCTATGTTAAGTTAGAAGACACGATCAAAGGATTTAAGATGATTGTCGATGGAGAATGTGATCATTTACCGGAACAAGCATTCTTAATGTGCGGTGGAATTGAAGAAGTATTTGAAAAAGCAAAAGTACTGCAAGCTGCATAATATTTATGGGCATCCCTAAAATCTATTTGATTGTTCCTTAAAAATTATAAAACCTTGCGCAGATTACATTTTGATGTTTTTAGAGATGCCCTTATGACAAATAAAAACTTTCAATTAGATATTGTAACACCTGCGAAAACGGTCTATTCCGGCGAGGTGCAAAGTTTTACCGCGCCCGGTGTAGTAGGAAATTTTCAAGTATTATTCAATCACGCACCATTGCTTTCCTCTGTCGGAGTCGGTGAAGTGAAGGTAATTGAAACAAACGGTACAAAATTATTATTTGCAATCAGCGGGGGCTTTGTTGAAGTGAAATCCAACAAAGTGATTTTGCTTGCCGAATCTGCCGAACGACCTGATGAGATCAATATCGCTCGCGCGGAAAAATCGAGAAAACGTGCGGACGAACGGTTAGCTGCAAAAGATAAATCAATTGATTCCGAACGTGCGCGGATTGCATTACTTCGGTCCATCAATCGATTGAAGATTGTAACGAAGATATAAATGAACACAAGTTTACCATAGCCCACCGAATTTTTTTTTCGTGGGCTATTTTATTGTGGATGCAATTATTCTATTGCAGGCAACAATCCAAATCTTACTTCCTGAATTCATGCGCCCGACATTTGCAGAAATAAATCTGGAAATTCTGAACACTAATCTGAAAAATATTCGGAAAAAGATTGGTCAACATCCTCTTATTATGGCTGTTGTAAAAGCAAATGCGTACGGTCATGGTGTTCTTCCGGTAGTGCGGTCAATTATAAAAAATAAAACCGCTGAATATTTTGGAGTGGCGTTGGTTGAAGAGGGAATCGAATTGCGTAAAGAAAACATACGATATCCAATCCATGTATTCACTATGCCACATCGTGAACAATTGAATCTTTTTGTATCGCATGATCTTGAAGCAACGATCTGTGATTTAGCGATTGCGCAACGATTAAATACACTTGCCAAACAAAAAGGAAAAAAAATTGCAATTCACATAAAGATCGATACCGGAATGGGAAGGATCGGGGTTTCGATGACGGGAGCGGTTAAATTTGTCGAATCCGTTTCTTCGATGTCTAATCTTTTTGTGAAAGGGATATTCACCCATTTCGCCTCGTCGGATGAAAGCAATCTTTGCTTTGCCCATGAACAATTGAAAATATTCCGAACGATTGTTACACAATTAGAATTGAAAGGGATTCATATTCCTTTGGTCCATTGCGCGAACAGCGGTGCAATTTTGCAAATGGAGGATTCATATTTTGATATGGTTCGACCAGGAATTATGATGTACGGTTACACACCATCTCATGAAACAAATGCGAGTGTTGTGATAAAACCGGTTATGTCGCTTAAAGCAAAAGTTGGTTTTGTAAAAACGGTTCCCAAAGGAACAAGTATCAGCTATTCACGACGATATTTTACAGAAAAAACAACAACAATTGCCAGCGTTACAGTTGGGTATGCTGACGGATATTTTCGTACATTAACAAACAAAATATCGGTATTGATCAACGGAAAGAAATTTCCGGTGGTTGGTACAATTTGCATGGATCAGATCATGATAGATGTTGGCAATGCGAAAGTAAACGTTGGAGACGAAGTGGTGTTGATAGGAAAAAGCAAATCAAAAAATATATCAGCATGGGAAATTTCAGATAGTATTGGAACGATTCCATACGAAGTTACCTGCGCTGTTTCAAGTCGTGTTCCAAGAAAATATATCAATGCAAAATAACGAACAATATTTGTTGCATGTGTTACATCGAACCAGTGCCGGATTAGTTGATAGTCTTATTCCAGCCCATGGTGCGAAATTGCAAAAACTTTTGGATAAGTTTTTGCAATCACTATCGCCGGAAATGGAAGTGAATTCGCTTATTCATGTTCAAGGATTTTCTAAATGCGCTCTTGCGATGGAATGGTTGTTGAAGAAAACGAAAGCATCGAACAATTCATTTTCGCCGGAACAATTTGAAAGCGATATCCTTCTTCTGAATGAAAAATTGTTCGAGGCATTCCTGAATCAGCCGTTCGATATGCCTGATTTTTCCAGAACATTTGAAGCACCGGTTCGACCAATACAAGATATTCACATCTCCGACGATGAATTTTTCAGTTCCTCGTATTCACATACCGAGCTATCTCCAACTTCTTTAACAGATGCAGATGGTGGAAGTAATAAACAGATATCCGAACCTTCGTGGGATACGTCGACTCCGATGTTAGAATCGTTCGAATCGGCGTTAACAGCGGCACCGTCTGAATCCGGTCGAAGTGATTTGTCACCATCTCTTGCCGATGCAATGACTGCTGATTTGTTGGATGCGACTCAACGAGTTGCACAAAGCGCGATTGAATTTTCTGATAAACAGCCAAGTGAACGTGCGATTTCAATGTCGGTACTTCGCGTTATTGCACGTTCAGCAATTGAATCAGCACAAAATACAAACAATATTATTGTGCAAGAGTTTTATGAAGCGCTGATTCGGCTTATCAGTTTTGCAGATGAACAAGGAAAAATTCGTACCGACATTGTTGCAGAGACAATTCATGATATTGGTGATAGACTGATGAACGCATTGCGCCAAACGAGCGGAGGAATTACCACGTTACAGAATATCACAAAACATATTAACGATCCTAAAGCAATTCTATCGAACAAATAATATGGAACAACAATTATCCGTATATGCAGTAATCATGGCCGGCGGTGTTGGTTCTCGTTTCTGGCCTCGCAGCCGAGAAAAAAATCCGAAACAGTTATTGGAGATTGTCGGCGATGGATCGATGTTACAACATACCGTAAGGCGGTTGAAAGGTTTTGTTAAAGAGAAAAACGTTTTTATTGTTACGAATAAACTTCAAAAGAATGCCATCATCAAACAACTTCCCAATGTTCCTGTTGAAAATATTATTGTTGAACCGGTTGGAAGAAATACCGCACCATGCATCGGGCTTGCAGCGTTATTCATTGATCGTCTTGATCCAAAGGGAATAATGATTGTTCTCCCAGCCGATCATCTTATCGGCAATGAACCGGAATTTATACGGATATTAGAAACCGCATCGCAGGTAGCACATATAACATCAGGGCTGGTAACCATTGGAATTCATCCCACCCATCCTGAAACAGGCTATGGTTATATTCAGGTAAAAGACAAGGGCGAAGAGACACAGCCGGTAAACATTGACGGTGTATTTGAAGTAAAAACATTTGCTGAGAAACCGAATTATGCAACAGCGGTAAAATTTTTGGAGAGCGGAGATTTTTATTGGAACAGCGGAATGTTTGTTTGGCGGGTGGATACAATTCTGAATGAGATCCATAAGAGTTTACCGGAATTGCATACACAATTGATCAATTTACAACATTCTATCGGTACACCATTGTTTGATCACAATCTTGAGACGGCATATGGAATGATTCGTGGAATTTCGATTGATTACGGTGTAATGGAGAAGGCTCAGCGAGTGTACGCTGTTAAAGGTGATTTTGGATGGAATGATCTCGGTTCGTGGGATGAAGTGAACCGGCTTTCACCAAAGGACGAGCAAGGGAACTACCTTCATGGAAAAACAATTTCTATCAACTCAAAAAATACCTATATCCATACATCCGATAAAATTGTTGCTGTTGTTGGGGTTGAAGATATAATTGTCATCAACACTCCGGATGCAATTTTAATATGTAAAAAGGGAGCATCGCAGGATGTTAAGGAAGTTGTTGATTATTTGAAACGTAAACAGATGAATGAATATCTTTAGAAAGTAAAAAGTGATAAAGAAAAAATCTAAAAGTTTTCTTATACTTTTTTTATCTAACAGCTTTAACAAATCTATCTGCTTTTTACTTTTAACTTTTTACTTATCTTCATGTGCCTCGTCTCCTCGTTTTACAAAAGAACGATATGCAGAGCCGAAAGTCAACCCTTCAAAAATTCCTGCAAAAAGTTCATCTGGTAAAGCTACAGTGTATACAGGAATTGCTTCGTATTATGCGCACGATTTTCATGGAAAAAAAACGGCAAATGGTGAAATATTCGACATGCACCAGCTCACGGCTGCGCATCGCTCGTTTCCATTCAATACAAAAGTTCGTGTGACAAATCTGGATAATGGAAAATCTTGCATTGTTCGGGTGAATGATCGAGGTCCATTCAAACTGATAAGAATTATCGATCTATCACGTGGTGCCGCCGAAGCGTTGGATATGATCAAAACCGGAACCGCATCTGTTCAATTAGAAGTTGTTGAATGGGGAAGTGAGTAGTATTTTTTTTTGCAGATGTCGGACACCTAAGAGAAAAATAACGAAGGTGTCGGACATCTTTAGTTTTTTGAGGATGTTTTGAAGAAAAAATAACGAAGGTATCAGACATCTTTATTTTCCTTTTACCGCTTCTTCATACGAATTTTGATGTGCCTGATCAAGCTGTATCAACAATTGAAATACTCCTTTATCAGGATAGTCTTTCAATACATCCGCAAGCTCACCGTATTTTGTATCAAAAAAAGATTTGAAAAGAATTGTTCTCGGATTTGACGTTTCTTTGATCTTCTTGATATTGTTTAACATCACTTGAATGTTCTCAAATCCTTTATCAGGTTTTGTTGCAAGCAGATCCAACCCGCGATAATGATATGAATACCATCCTTCGCGGAACAGTTGATTGTTCGGATTCAATATTTCTTCCACTAAATTATATTTTGCGTACGTTGATCCTGATGCGCGTTCCCAACCTTTTGCCTTTGATGGTGCTTGGTTACAAATCGTGAACGCTTTTCTGAAGTACGGTGTCCCGCTCGACTTTTGATATGAATCATAATCAAATCCGAGTATCAAATACATATAAAAATCAAGGAAGTCTGTTAGTGGATCGTATTGCGTTTCATTGCGGTATAACGGCTGTCCGCTGACATACGTGAATTCCCACTTGTCATCAAAAATTCGGACCATCGGTGTATTTTTTGTGGAAGGATTTTTACCAGCAAAAATTGGGCGCGAACTGCCGATAAATGCCTGTGCAGTAAAAGAATTGGGATCGGAAGCACCGGTGATAAAAATATTGATTGTACATTTTATTTTTTCACCGCCAAGATCATCGGTTGACCATTTTTGAGAATTTACGTAGCTTTCAACATCACGCTCTAAGTTTTGCAGCCGATCTTTGGCTGCTGAAATCTGATCGAGATTAACCGTTACATCGCATTCAATTTGAGAATAACCGATTACTGAAGCGGCAAAAAATAAGAAAATAAAACGCAGCATTTTAAAACCTTTCAAGTCTGTTATGAATCAATATAAAGTTTTCATTCTGCTCATTCAAGTCTTTCTCATTGTTCAAATTTTGTCCGCAAGTTTTGAAAGAACCGCACAACCGACCGCTTTGTTTGGTAGGGGAATGAGCGGTTCCGCATTATTCAACACAGAAAATGTTTGGTTGAATCCTGCTTCGATTGCTAAAAATTCGTCGTTAACAACTTCATTGTTCTATTCTCCGTCTCCGTTTCAACTATCTCAGCTTTCGCATTTTGGGTTAACCACAATTAAAAATGTTGACGGATTGAATTTCGCAGCGGGATTCACTTCGTTTGGTTTTTCGTTATACCGCGAAACATCGTTATCAATTTCTGCCGCAACAATGTTTACAGAATCATTCGGTGCCGGTTTGAACATTCACGGAAATCATCTTTCAATACACACGTATGGTTCTGCAACCACTGCTGTTCTTGATCTGGGTGCGATTATTTCTGCAGCCGAAAATTTGAATATTGGCATTTCTCTCAACAATATCGGTCGCTCAACATTTGGAGCTGACGATGATATTCCGCAAACATTCATTACCGGTTTTTCCTATTCACTAATGGAAAATGCAACCGTTGCTGCTGATCTTGTTTACGATGTTCGATATTCAACCGGATACCGTGCCGGAATTGAATTTTCTCCACATGAGATTGTAACACTTCGCGCCGGAACACAAAGCGAACAATCTCGAATGTATGTCGGAATGGGAATTAACATCTTTTCATTTCAAATAGATTACGGAATTGCAACACACTCGGAACTTGGTCTTACCCATTCAATTGGAATTACCTTCTCAAATTAATTGCATTGTATCTGAATAAACAATTCTGATTGTGCCTGAATGATTAAAACTACTTTGCTATTCATACTGTTTGTTGTTGCGGCAGGTCAAATTGTGCAATCGCAAGACACGTCTCGAACTTCCGATCAAGAAGTGATCGAATCCATTCTCGATAATGCGTCTGACGAACAGGATATGCAAAGTTTTGGTGAAGAACTTGAATATTTCCGTGAACATCCGGTTAATATCTTAAAACCAAACTATAGCGAACTGATAAAACTACCTTTTGTTTCTTCGTTGCTCGCTGAAGCAATAATATTATACACTGATACGGTAGAAATTATCTCTGTTGAACAGCTCCGCTCCGTTTCTCTGATGACACCAGTATTGTTTGACCAGCTTTTGCCATTCATTACCATCGAACGACCGAATGTTTATTCCTTCGGTATTAATTTAATACCGTTACGCGTTAATTCTCGAACACGATTAGAACGGCGTGTGCAGCTTACCGATGGATTTAGAAATTCTAAATTTCTTGGTGATGCAAACGGATCGTATCAACGAATAAAAATTGCTAATGCTAATTTTGAAATTGCGGCATTAGCCGAAAAAGATGTTGGCGAACGATATAACGATGGTCTTCTTGCCGGCTATCTTTCGATAAAAAATATATCGGTGGTGAAAAATTTAGTTTTCGGCAACTATAATATTTCTGCCGGACAAGGACTTGTGCTTGCAAAGAATATTTCCACGTCAAAAGGAAGCGATGCTATTGGTCAAACACGAAAACGTGGAAGTGTAATTTCGCCAAGCGTTTCTACAGACGAGTACCGATATTTTTATGGAACCGCAGCACGATTCACATTTCATGATGTTTTGGTAACAGGGTTTTATTCAACAAGAAAACTTCCTGCTTCAATAGATACCGATGGTGTTGCAACAAGTTTTTATACTTCGGGTGTTTATAGAACTGTTAATGACTTACAACGACAAAACACATTAGGAGAAAAAGTAATTGGCGGTAAAATTGATTATTTAGTTGATGCAACAAAAACTATATCGTTGAATCTTATGAATGTTGCGTATCAAAATTACCTTAAACCAACACTGTTTGATTTACACGGAAGAAAATCTATCTCGGCAGGAAGTCTTTCATGGGAGATACCTTTTTACGGCTTTGTTACCTTTGGTGAAGCAGCAACCAATAATGGTGATCAATTTAGTAAAGCAATCGGTGTTGTTTACTCAATAACAAAATCGTTTGCTGTAAGTTATCACCACCGAGCGTTCACCAAAGGATATACAAGTCCGTTTGCGCGTCCATTTGGTGAGCGGGATAATATCGGCGATGGAGAATTAGGAAACTATCTTGGCTTAGAAATTCGTGATAAAAATACGAACATCAACTCATACATCGATCAATATTACCTTCCATCGGTCAGCAATGGATTTGGAGTAACCGGAAGAGATATGCTAATCCATATTCAAGAATCGATTTCACGCCAACTTGAATTTACTTTTCAAATTCGGAATAAGACCAAATCACAAATTGAGATTCGTAATGCAGACGATGAACGGAGTCAAACAAATTATCGTATCGCTTACAAATTCAAGGCAAGTCCGCAATTTTCATTGTCCCAGCGATTTGAATTTGTGAAGGTCTCTTATCATCCTTCACGATATAATGAAAATGGATTTCTCACGTTTGTTGAAGGTGTATTAAGAAATAGAAAAAAAGGAATAACATTAAAAGCTCGCTGTATTTTCTTTGACACACAATCGTACGACTCGCGGCTCTATCAATACGAGTCGGACGTTGCGGGAAATTTTTCAAATCCTCCAATCTATGGAAAAGGTATTCGCTGGTATATGATTGCAGGATATGAGTTCGTTGAAAACTTTCACCTTTCATTCAAATATTCGGAAACTAAAAAGTTGAATGAAGTTGTGTTAGGAAGCGGAGATGACGAGATACGAGGGAATGTGGACAATCGAATTGCTGTGCAATTCGATTTCGAGTTCTAACGAAATTTTCGTAAATTATTGTAATGAATAATCAAAACAAAAATAAAACAGTTGTTCTCGGTATGTCTGGCGGTGTCGATTCATCGGTGTGCGCGGCGTTATTGGTAGAGCAGGGATACAATGTTATCGGCATTACGATCAAAACATTCAACTACGATGATGTTGGCGGAACGATTGAAGGGGACAAGAGCTGCTGCTCATTGGATGGAATCAATGATGCGAGAATTATTGCGGCGAAGCTGGGTTTTCCTCATTATGTAATGGATTTTTCCGAAGTATTCGGGAAACAAGTGATCGATAATTTTATTGATGAATACATGCATGGTCGCACACCGAATCCGTGCGTAATTTGTAATCGAAAAATTAAATGGGAAGAATTGCTGCGCAAAGGAATGCAGCTCGGTGCGGATTATGTTGCCATGGGACATTACGCAAAATTGCGTATTGACGAATCAACGAATCGTTACGTGATTGCACGCGGCAAGGATGAAAAGAAAGATCAATCATATATGCTGTGGAATGTTACACAAGATTCATTGAGCCGTACGTTGTTTCCACTGGCAGATTATACGAAAGAAGAAGTGCGCGAACTTGCCCGCAAATACAATCTTCGTACAGCAGAAAAAGGAGAAAGTTTTGAGATTTGTTTTATCACCGATAACAACTATGAACGATTCTTAAAACATAAATTACCTCAGCTTGAAAAAGATGTTGCCGGCGGCAAGATTGTTTTGAGTAACGAAAAGATTGGCGAACATAATGGATTTCCGTTTTACACTGTAGGACAGAGAAAAGGTTTGGGAATTGCTCATCCCGATCCGTTATATGTTACATCCATCGATTTCAAAGAAAATAAAATCACCGTTGGATATGAAAAGGAATTGCTCCAGACACAATTATTTGCTTCGCAGTTGAATCTGATTAAGTACGACAATTTGTTTAATGGAAAAAAATTAACGGTTAAGATTCGATACAAAGATACCGATGAACCTGCGGTCGTAACTCAACTTGACGGCAGTGGAAACGGCGAAGGTCGGATCAAAATCGATTTTGAAAATCCAAAGCGAGCAATCACGCCGGGTCAATCAGTTGTTTTTTATGAAGGGAACGATCTGGTTGGCGGAGCGATTATTGATTCAGCTAAATAACTCAATTTACGTTATGCCCGTCCAACGGACTCAGACTGTGTGAAAAGTCAAATTTTACGATATATATCCCCGAAATCTCAAAGATTTCGGGGATATTGACGCTTAAATAATAGTTTTCACACAGTCTGACTCCTTCGGAGTGACAGGCAGGCAAGTGTTATTTCTATTTTACAATCTGCCTTATGAAAATATTAATACCAGTTTTATTATTCTTACTCAATTCCTGCGGCAGTTTTACTGATGAGGAACTTTGGATAAAAATCGAACAAGCGAAAGCAAATAAAAATTGGGATTCGACGTTGCAGGTTTCGCAAAGAATTATCAAAGAGTATCCTCACGGCCGTTACATCGGATGGGCTCGTTTTGCATTGGCAGAAAGTTACCGTTTCAAGAATCAGCCTCGTGAAGCATTGGATAATTATAAATTATTTCATGAACAATATCCAGAAATGCAGCCCTCTGCTTTATCGTTGTTTCTTACAGGATATATTTATAATAATAATCTCCAAATGTTTGACAGTGCGAAAATATTTTATGAAGAATTCTTACAGAAATTTCCAAAACACGATCTTGCTCCTACGGTAAAATTTGAATTGGAATCAATAGGGAAGTCGCCAGAAGAAACTTTGAATGATCGTATACAAAACAAAACGCGAATGGCAAAAAAATAAATGGATACTCAGCGTAAATATTTACAACCGGATGTTGTCTCAAAACTTGCGAACATGGAATTACGTGCTCGTTTGGTTGTTGAGGGTTTCATTACGGGGTTGCATAAGAGTCCATATCACGGTTTTAGTGTGGAATTTGCAGAACACCGTCAATATATGCCGGGAGATGAAATTCGGCGGTTAGATTGGCGCGTATATGGTAAGACTGACAGATTTTATGTTAAACAATTTGAAGAAGAGACAAATCTTAAATCGTACATCATTCTGGATACCAGTGCCTCAATGAGTTTTGCTTCAGCGATTCCGCGCTCAAAGGAACAGAGAATTTCAAAGATGGAGTATGCATCATTGATTGCCGCTTCGCTTTCGTATTTAATGATCCAACAACGCGACGCGGTTGGCCTAACATTGTATGATTCAATAGTCAGAACTACAATTCCACCGCATGCAACAAAACAGCATCTGCGGCGAATTCTTGTTGAATTGGAGAAAGTGAATCCGAGTGAGATTACGAACTCTGCAACAGCACTTCATCAACGTGCGGAAAGCATATCGCGAAGAGGATTAGTGATTGTGTTGAGCGACCTATTTGATGATCCCAAAAAAGTGATGGCAGCGTTAAAACATTTCCGTCATAATAATCACGAAGTATTAGTGATGCAGATCCTTGATCCGCTCGAACGGAATTTTGCCTTTGGCAGCGATGCGGTTTTTAAGGATATGGAAACGGGAGAAATGCTTACAACTCAACCATTTCACATTCAAAAAGCATATCAAGAAACGATGAAGGATTTTATTGCTCACTATAAACGAGAATGCCGCGAAAACTCCATCGATTATATTCTTTTGGATACAACAACTTCGTTTGATATCGCACTATTGAATTATCTTAACAAAAGACAAAGAATGGGTTGAAAGTTTAGTGTATTCAATCTTTGCCTCTCCAAGCAACTTTCAGTATCTTACCATTTGAACTTCACCAAAAGTTGAATTGTTACAAATTTGCACAATCTTTGAAACACAAAGTTGGAGTCCACCTTAAAAGTGGGACCCAACTCTAAAAAATATGAAAAAAAACAAATCTGCTCCCGTTGTTCCAATTAGTTCTGAACAAAATATGCTTGTCGTAAAAGGAGCACGCGAGCATAATCTAAAAAATATTGACGTTGAAATTCCACGTGACAAACTTGTTGTTATTACCGGACTTTCGGGTTCGGGAAAATCGTCTCTCGCATTCGATACGATCTACGCCGAAGGTCAACGCCGATATGTAGAATCTCTCTCCGCATACGCTCGTCAATTTCTTGGCTTAATGGAACGCCCAGATGTAGATTACATCGAAGGACTTTCACCGGCTATTTCTATCGAACAAAAAACCGTCAGTACAAATCCCCGCTCAACGGTTGGAACAGTAACGGAAGTTTATGATTTTCTGCGTCTTCTTTACGCACGTGTTGGAACGCAATTTTGCGTGAATGATGGTACACGAGTGCAAAAACAAAGTGTTGATCAAATCATTGACGCAATCATGAAAATTCCGCAAGGAACAAAGGTTCAGATTCTGGCTCCGATTGTGAAAGGACGGAAAGGACATTATCGTGAGTTGTTTGGAAAAATTCTGAAAGATGGTTTTTTGCGCGTTCGAGTTGACAACGAAGTGTTGGAAATTTCAAAAGGACTAAAACTTGATCGATACAAAATCCACAATATTGAAATTGTTATCGACCGAATCTTAATCAAAAAAGAGAGCCGTTCACGCATTGCCGATTCTGTTGAAGTTGCGTTGCAATTCGGTGAAGGTGTGTTAATTGTGAACGACGGCAAGCAAGATATTCTTTTTAGTAAAAAATATTCTTGTCCCGCATGTGGAAGCAGTTATGAAGAACCTGCTCCGAATTCTTTTTCATTTAACACAACTTCGGGTGCCTGCACCGCATGCGAAGGTTTAGGTGAGAAAAAGGATTTTGACCTTTCTCTTATTATTCCAAATCCCAATCTAACGTTGCAACAAGAGGGAATTGCTCCGTTGGGCAAACCCCGAGCAACATGGTTCTACGCCCAAGTTAAAGCAGTTCTGAAAAAACATGGGTATGATTACAATACTCCGATAACGCAATTTTCCAAAATTACGTTGGATGAATTATTATACGGAACCCATGGCGAAAAAATTGAAGTTGAATACACATACTCCGGTGGAAGAACATCTGTCTATAAACATCGGTATGATGGCGTAATGAAAATGCTTCAGGAATATTACAACGATACTGCTTCAGCAAAGATCCGCGAATGGGTTGAAGGGTATATGAGTACGAAAATCTGTTCGGAGTGCGGCGGCGGTCGTTTACGGAAAGAGAACATTGCAATTCAACTTGATGATAATAAAACAGGAGAACGTCATACGATATCCGATATCGTGAAACAGTCATTAGTTGATGCACAGCAGTTTTTCAATACGTTATCATTTACCAATCGACAGATGGAAATTGCACGACCGATCTTAAAAGAAATTAATCAACGGTTGGGTTTTATGGTTGATGTTGGTTTAGGATATCTAACATTGGATCGTACGGCTCGAACGCTTTCAGGCGGTGAAGCGCAACGGATCAGATTGGCAACTCAAATCGGATCGCAGTTGGTTGGCGTGTTGTACATTTTGGATGAACCGAGTATCGGTCTTCATCAACGGGATAATGCAAAATTGATCAATTCGCTCAAAAGTCTGCGCGATCTTGGTAACACCGTTCTAGTTGTTGAACACGATAAAGAAATGATGGCGAATGCCGACTTCATAGTTGATTTGGGTCCGCGTGCAGGCGAACATGGCGGGGAATTGGTTACAGCGGGGTCGCCGGATGAATTTACAAATGGACTAGCAAAAACTGTTGGAGATCGGTCTTCAACAATTGAATATCTTACAGGCAAAAAAAAAATTGAACTTCCAAAAGAACGAAGGAAGGGAAACGGAAAATCTCTTTCCATTAACGGTGCAGCCGGAAATAATTTGAAGAATGTTCATCTTTCTATTCCGTTAGGAACATTTACCTGTGTTACCGGAGTCAGCGGATCTGGAAAATCTACGCTGATCAATGAAACACTTTATCCTATACTTTCACAGCGATTTTATAAGACAAAAATTCCTGTGTATCCGTACAAATCAATTGAGGGAATTGAGCATATTGATAAAGTGATCGAGATCGATCAATCTCCTATTGGAAGGACTCCTCGGTCAAATCCCGCAACGTATACTGGATTGTTTACGTTCATTCGTGATTTATTTTCGCAGCTTCCTGAATCAAAAATTCGCGGTTACAAATCCGGTCGTTTTAGTTTTAATGTAAAAGGTGGCCGGTGTGAGGCGTGTGAAGGTGATGGTGTAAAAAAGATTGAAATGAATTTCCTCCCCGATGTGTATGTGGTATGCGATGTTTGTCGCGGGAAGCGATACAATCGTGAAACATTGGAAGTGTTGTATAAGGGGAAATCTATCTCTGATGTGTTGGAGATGACGGTTGAAGATGCTCTTGGTTTTTTCAGCGAAATGCCGGTGATGAACCGGAAGATACAAACATTGTTCGATGTCGGTCTTGGGTATATTCATCTCGGTCAGCAAGCGACAACACTTTCTGGTGGTGAGGCGCAGCGGGTAAAACTTTCAACTGAACTTTCAAAAGTCGGCACCGGAAATACGATGTACATTCTTGATGAACCGACTACAGGATTGCATTTCGACGATGTCAAAATGTTATTGAGCGTTCTGAATAAACTTGTTGAAAAGGGAAACACAATCATTGTTATTGAACACAATCTTGATGTGATTAAAACCGCGGATTGGATTATTGATCTTGGACCCGAAGGTGGTTCCGGCGGCGGAGAAATTATTGCCGAGGGAACTCCTGAACATATTGCAAAGATCAAGGATTCATATACCGGCAACTATTTACAAAAAGAATTATAATTTATTTTACCAGTATGCCTGAACTGTCAACACTCACACCAGAAAGAATATTTCGCAGCCATCGGTCAATTTTTAATTCAATCATTGAAGTGAATGAAGAATCACTCGTCCAGATCGATGTCAGTGAACCTCTTCATTACGCCGACGGTACTGAACCGTTGCAATCGTTGGCTACACGCATTGGCGTAGAATGGAACGACAAGGGATTTCTTATATATTTTCGAGGACGATTTGACCATTTGCGAATGATTCATGACAATGAGAAAGCTCGAGTAAATGCCAAAACTTATAATCTTTGGGAATTAAGTGATGTTTTTGAAGTGTTTATCGGTGTGGATGCCAAACAAACAAAACTCTACAAAGAATTTCAAGTCGCACCGGATTCACGATGGATTGATATTGATGTAAATAGACAACTCGGAATTTCAAATCATCACTGGTATTCTGGCTTTCATTGTAAATCATTTATTGATGAAGAAATGAATGTATGGACATCGGTGTTTGAACTTCCGTGGAGTTGTTTCGGTTTGAATAAAAAAACCGAGGATGTCTGGAATGTAAATTTCTATCGTGCATCAGGAGCATTTCACGGACAAGAACTTTTGGCGTGGTCACCAACGGGATATGGAGAAAAATGTTTTCATCGTCCGGAGCATTTCGGGAAAATAGAGTTCGTACAATGAAACGGATATTAACAATTAGTTTTACAATTATACTTTTTGTCGGTAAGACAAACGCACAAGATAGCACAGAAATTGAGAACACTCCAATAGCTGAAACCATTGCGTTATGGACAATGACTGGAATAATTGTTCCTTTGGCAATTGCTGGTGTTGTCATCAGTGCTGTTCCGCCGAGCGTTAGTATCGTTTCAAAAGACGGAATTGCTTACGGTGCGCTTAATTTTGAGACAGGATTTGGGTTTGGAGAAAAACGTGTTACCGGAATTTTTTCCGATTGGAGAATAGGTACAAGTTACAGTTACATTATTCACTCAAATGTTCGAGACGTTTTCCGAATTGAATTGAAAAAGGATTTTCATTTCAATTTTGTTGACAGGCGAAATATTTTACTTTCTGGATTTCATCTCAGTGCAGGACTGATGTCGGATTTTCCAAATAACGGATATACTATTGGAACAGGTGCGTGGTTAAAATCCCCATGGCTGCCGTTTTTTGGACTCTTTCCGCAGCACACGTATGGAGTAACGTATCGATACAACAAGTATTTCAGAAAGAAAGATTTTCACGAAGTTACGATAGGTGTAACCTCTGCGTTTACTTTTTAGAAATCAGCAAAGATTGTTCCTTTGCCACTATCTACTGTATTATGTATATTATTTCCAGATATGAAACTATTTGAAAATATCGCCGAATATCACTCCTTCAAACGGAAATACGAAATGATGGGACAGTTAGAAGAAGAACGGCTTTTTGAAACATCGAGAGATCCTTCATCAATCGGAAAATTTCTTCAATTTATGGAAGAGATGAGAAATATACCTGCTAATGTAGAATGGAAAGAACTTCAGATTGAAGAGGAACTTCAAACTGATATACAACGCCAACT
Organism: Bacteroidota bacterium; assembly: GCA_031420755.1. Lineage (GTDB taxonomy): Bacteria > Bacteroidota > Ignavibacteria > UBA10030 > UBA8401 > UBA8401. Next base: position 35,253 of record JANONI010000194.1, read on the forward strand.
CCTGCTTTATAAACTCTCTATCAAACTATGACGGTGTTTGAACAAACGTTGTCAATAATTGATTCGCTTTGCAAAAAACATCAATTGCAGTATTCGCTTATTGGTGGTTACGCAATGATTCTATATGGTGTTCAGCGAATGACACAGGATATCGATATTACCGTTCTTGTTGAACTTGAGGACATTGAAAAAGTTGGGAATATTTTTCTTGACAACGGATTCAGTCCGAGAAAAGAACATCCGATACAGTTTTTCCAGCGTTATTTTGTGTTGCCATCCACTTATCTGGCTACCGATGTTATGGTTGATATTGCAGCCGGGGTGAGCAATTTCGATAAAACTGTGGTTCAGCGATCTTGTGTTACAAAATATAGTAATTTGGAAATACCCGTTGCAAGTGTTGAAGATATGATTATCTACAAAGTTTTAGCAAATAGAAAAATTGATCAATACGATGTTGAATTTTTATTCAAGTTTCACTCAGAGTCAATTGATAAAATATACTTGTTGAAAACAGCAAAAGATTTTTGTGAAATTGAACGGGATGATATTTTTGAGACAATCACAACATTTGCGCGCACATATTTACGATAGACATTATTTTCTACTGATCCACTCACTTCCTCTTATATAAAACCGCCACTTCTTATCTTTTGCCGAACTGATTCCAATGCGAGTTGTTGTAGCAATTTTAGATTTGTGTATAGTTTCTCCTTCTGAAATAAAAATTTCTTTCCCGCACAGATCAATTCCACTCTGAGTTTTGGTAAGAGCAAATGCTTCAGCAAATTTTGCCGGACCATTGGTGAGATTTTGCACATGAAGATCACCGTTGAGGCGGACTCCATCTTTATTCTTAAAACGATTTCTCATCATCACTTCAATTCCATCAATCGGTTCCACGGCACGGATCAACACTGCTTCGCCAATTCCTTCTTTATTCGATACAACATTAGCACAGTAATGCATTCCATACGTGAAATAGACATAAAGAAAACCGCCGTTGTTAAACATTGGCTTGTTCCGTTCAGTTAAACCTCGAAATGAGTGACTGGCGGGATCATTAAACAGATATGCTTCAGTTTCAACAATCATACCAGAGATACATTTGTTCCCAATTTTACGAACGAATATTTTTCCAAGAAGTTCTTTTGCTACGGTAAGTGTTCGTTGAGTGTAAAAAAAGCGGGGGAGTTTCTGCATTGTTTAAAAAAGAGAATCCTGTTTTGAAGAATTTTTTTTCGTTCCAAAATGCTTATACGCTAACTCAGTTGCTTCTCTGCCACGCGGAGTTCGTTGAAGAAATCCTTCTAAGATCAAATATGGTTCATACACTTCTTCAATGGTTCCGGCTTCTTCACCAACGGCTACCGCCAGCGTTGAAACCCCTACCGGTCCGCCGTTGTATTTTTCGATGATTGTTTTTAGAAGTCGTTTATCCATTTCATCAAGTCCGTGTTCATCAACTTCAAGAGCTTTCAGGGAATATTCGGCAACATCTTTGGTAATAATTCCTTTGTGCTGCGAAAGTTTAGGATCAACTTCTGCAAAATCTCGGCAGCGCTTAAGCAACCGATTTGAAATTCGAGGTGTTCCCCGTGAACGTTTTGCAATTTCCATCGCGCCGTCTTTATCAATTTCAATTCCAAGAATTGTCGCCGAACGAACAATAATCGTAAAAAGAACTTCAGCAGAATAATAATCTAAACGATTGGTGATTCCGAACCGGGCGCGAAGGGGAGCAGTGAGAAGTCCTGCTCGTGTAGTAGCACCAACAAGCGTAAATTTTGGCAACGTAAGTTGAATTGACCGCGCACTCGGTCCTGAATCAATCATAATGTCTAAGCGAAAATCTTCCATTGCAGAATACAAATATTCTTCAACCACGGCATTCATTCTATGAATTTCATCAATGAAAAGAACATCACCTTCACTTAGATTGGTGAGAATGCCTGCAAGATCTGCCGGTTTATCAAGAACAGGTCCTGAGGTGGTTTTAATATCCGTTCCCATTTCGTGAGCAATAATGAACGACAACGTAGTTTTTCCAAGACCCGGAGGACCAGTCAATAAAACGTGATCGAGTGATTCGCCCCGTTTTTTTGCTGCCGCAATAAAAATTTTCAGGTTATCAACAATCTTTTGCTGTCCCGAAAATTCATCGAACGCAGAAGGACGAAGTGTATTCTCAAATTCTTTTTCAGAAGCTGATTGTTCTATTGCAGTATTTTCGGATTTTCGATTTTGCTTCATTTTCCTTTTTCTACTAATTTCCACATTGCTTCCGTTAACTTTGCAATACCATCATTTGTTGCGGCAGAAATAAAATGGACTGAGACACCTTTGGGAAATTTTAATTTTTTCAATTCCTTCCGTTTATCCTCGCCAGCGATATCCAATTTTGTAATTGCAACAATACTTTTTTTCTTCGGAAGATCTTTATTAAATGTTTTCAGCTCATTCACAAGCACTTTGTAATCGTGTTTAATATCTTCACTTGTACAATCAATTAAATAGAGAAGTGCTTTTGTCCGTTCGATATGTTTTAAGAATTGGATACCCAGACCTTTCCCTTCGTGTGCTCCCTCAATCAAGCCGGGAATATCGGCAACAACAAAACTCTTATTCTCTTGGAAGTACACCATTCCAAGATTTGGAACAAGTGTCGTAAAAGGATAATCCGCAATTTTTGGTTTAGCAGCCGAGATTGTCGAAATAAGTGTTGATTTACCAGCATTTGGAAATCCAACAAGTCCGATATCAGCAAGGAGTTTTAATTCAAGTTCAAGTGAAAATTCTTGCCCATGTTCACCCGGCGTACAGACTCTCGGCGCCTGATTTGTAGGGGAGCGAAACAACCAATTTCCTTTTCCGCCTCGTCCCCCTTTTGCGATAAGAAATTCATCACCATCTTCCGTAAGGTCGCAAATAAGTTCTTTGGTCTCTGCATTTCGCACCAATGTGCCGATTGGGATTTTAACTACAATCGGTTCGGCTGAACGCCCTTCTTTATTAGAACCTTCACCTGCATTTCCATTCTTTGCAATAAATTTTTTTTTGTATCGAAAATCCAACAGTGTATTCAATTGCTTATCAGCGCGAAGTATAATATCACCGCCAACGCCGCCATTGCCGCCGTCCGGTCCGCCTTTTGGAATGAATTTTTCTCGCCGCCAATGAATAATTCCATTGCCGCCATTACCGGATCTGACCAAAATCTTTGCTGAGTCTATAAACATAATAATCTCTTTCCGTTACAATAACTTTCACAAAACCGTACGAAAGGAAGTTGTGAATGTGGAACATTAAAATTCTCGATTAGTAAAATAGGATTGAAGAGCATTGGTCAGCACAATTGCATCGCGTGAAAACGGGTCAATATCATTCATCGTAAAATAATGGTCGAGCGATAGTCCGGCATCATCCCACGTAGTGGACAAGAGAACTTTTTCCATTGTTACAATATACTTCGTTTCATCATCACCAAACAAGGATTTTATGATGGAGTGTTTATCTTTTTCTTGAATTTGAAGCTTTGTAAAGTTTTTCTTTTCATACGGGCGAACTTGTGCAATTTCTTCTGCAATTGAAAAACTTTTCTGAGTGAACGATTCCTTCAGTGCATAGATCAGTTCTTCGTATGATAACGATTGTTTTCCTTGTTCCCGAAGATTGGCAAGGTGTCGTGCTACATTTGGTAGTTTTTTGTCTTCAAAGAAATAAACCAATGCTTTAGTCGGAAGGTCGCCGCGTCCGCCGTTCAACGAATTTTGATGAACGAAACCGATAAATTCATAGAAGGGAATGGTCATCTTTGCCATCTCATCGGCAGCGTGAGTGTTGATTATTTCCGCATCAATTTTTTTTAATAAATGAATAGCTTCATCTCTTCCTAATAAAATTTTATTCTTCCCCGTAAGGTATTTATCAAGAATTGTCCAATAGTAAGGATAATCCGAACAATAACGGAACTTGTGTGAAAGCTCGTTAAAAGTTAATTCATTCTTTTCTTCAAAAAGAAAACTTTCCAATGTCCACTGCGGGCGGCACAGATAATTGAAAAGGAAATGCACACACTTATCAAGCACTGTTAGATATTCTTCACGTGAAAATGTGTAATGGTACACAAGTAAAATATCCATTTGTTGCTGCAAGAGACGGACATCGCCCTGTTGATAATTAAATTTTTTAGAACGGTATTCACCATGTCGTTCTTTAGAAAGAAACCATTCAACTTCACCCCTGAAGAAACTTTTTATACTGTTCGGAATGTTAGACTCTAAGATAGTCTTTAATGCAATTGAAGAACTATTTCCAATTGTATTATTTATGGCAATTTTCTGAATATTTTCGAGTTCGAGTTCAAACATAAGTTTTCATGATAGTTTCTCATTCAAATTATCGCTAAATTCCCTTGTAATCAATAAATCATTTATTAGAAAGGTTAAAATATGTTTCATCAAATTCTCTATAGTTTGCACATAATCGGAATGGCAGCAATTATTGGTATTGGGTTATATTTATTTGTCTATAAAAATGTTACAGAAACTCAACGCAAAATATTGGCATTATATCTTATGTCTGCAGCTCACATTCAATTGCTAACCGGATTTGCGTTATTTTTTCTTTTACTTTCAGAAATAAATCATATGAAAGTGGGAATAAAAATGTTACTTGCCATTGAAGTTGCAGTGTTAGCTACAATTTATCGGAAAAAAATTGCGAACAATGAAAAACCAAATTCTGCAATTCTTCTTATTGTTCTCATCTCATCAATAGCGGCAACAGTGATTGCATTTGCTCTGTAAAATGAAAATTCTTGTTTTTAGGCGCAAAAAATAGAAATATTTTTATCATTTTTTTTATTGCCAACGGTCACAGCAAGAGATATTAACAATTAAAAAGTGTCGTTATTTTACAAATTTCGCTGTTATTTTGTTATTTTTGAAAATTTAACGTTTTGGCTTGATTTTTGATAATCTCTAAAAAACCCAATGAAATAAGATTTTTTTAGTGGAGTATTGACACTCCCTTTTGAATAGTATATATTTACACCAGTTCATTTGAGAGTTACTCTAACTAACATTTCCAAATCACTAATTATAGGAGTTCATATGGGAAAAGCAATGTCGAAATCGCAAATCGCAAGTCATTTTGCAGATAAATTTGGCTTGAAAAAGAAAGTTGTTGTAGAGTTTTTTGAAGAACTATGCAATGTTGCTTATAAGGAAGCACCGAATCAATTCACAATTCCAGGAATCGGAAAGCTTGTTTTAGTTGATCGCAAAGCCCGTATGGGACGCAATCCTGCAACAGGCGAATCAATTTCAATTCCTGCTAAGAAAGTTGTGAAATTCAAAGTTGCAAAAGCAGCAAAAGATGCAATTCTCGGAAGTAAATAGCATCTAAATTTTTCCGAAATTTTTAGAACTCCATTCAGCAATGAATGGAGTTTTTATTTTGTAAAGAATAAACGGCAAATTGGAATATTTTTGGAAGTCGAAATTCTTTTCGCTATTTTGAATAAAATTGAAAACAGTTATGCAAAAAAATATATTGGTGTTAACACTTTTACTCACAATTCTTATCGCTTCGTGTGGAAGAAATTTTCTTATGACAAAATCCGGCGTAAATATTGAAATTATCATTGAAGGAAAAGGTGCATCACCCAAACAAGGTCAAATGGTTACCGTTCATTATACTGGTTGGTTGACTGATAGTACAAAATTTGACAGCTCGGTAGATCGTGGACAACCATTTACTTACCAATTTGGTGTCGGCCAGGTAATTCAAGGGTGGGATGATGGTGTTGCAACATTAAAAGTAGGCGGAAAAAGTAAATTTACTATTCCCTCCGAATTAGGATATGGCGCGAGCGGTGCCGGCGGAATTATTCCACCAAATGCTACGTTGATTTTTGAAGTAGAACTATTAGGAATTCAATAATGCCTCAGCCGCATTTAATGATCCATATTGTTCCGGGAAAATGCGACTTTTGTGGTTGTTGCGTGGGAGTATGTCCTGAAGATGCAATTGAATTAATGGAATCAAAAATTGCTATCATCGAAGATCGTTGCACTAATTGCAGAAAATGTGTTTGGGCTTGTCCGTGGGAAGTGATAGAGTTTCATCGAGAAGGAGTTGATCATCTTCCAAAAGAAACTCCTCAAATATTAAATGAAGCGGTAAAATTTTAATGAAAAATTTCGATTATGACATCATTGTTGTCGGTGCCGGTCCTGCAGGATCGACTGCGGCGCGTTATGCAGCGGCAGGCGGCGCAAAAGTATTGATGCTTGAAAAAGACCGCGATGTTGGTTATCCGGTTCGCTGCGGTGAAGCTGTAAGCCATGAGGGAGTTGCGCAATTTATCAAACCGGATCCGAAATGGATCGCATCATCGGTTTCAAAATTTCGATTGATCGCCCCGAACGGAAGAAGCGTTGTTCCTAAGCTTGACGGCGGCGGTTACGTTCTTGAACGAAGAATATTTGATTATGAACTTGCAAAGTTAGCGGCAAACGAAGGTGTAGAAGTTATTACCAAAGCATATGTCTATGACTTGCTTCGTGAAGATGGAAAGATTGTTGGTGTAAAAACTCTTATAAAAGATCAGAAAGTTGATATCCGTTCAAAAATAGTTATTGCTGCGGATGGGGTCGAGTCTCGTGTGGGTAAATGGGCGGGTATGGATACAACATGCCACATTCGCGATATGGAAAGTTGTGCTCAGATGACACTTTCCGGCATTGAAGTTGATCCGGATGTTCTCGATTTTTATTTTGGAGATGAAGTTTCCCCCGGAGGATACCTTTGGGTATTCCCAAAAGGAAATGATACTGCAAACGTTGGACTTGGACTTTCTGTTGAAGCAGCGAAAAAAAAATCTGCAATAAAATTCCTTCACGAATTTGTTGATAGGAAATTTCCAAAAGCGGCGATGCTGACTCATATTGCAGGAGGAGTTCCTTGTGCTAAAACAAATCCGGAAATTATCAAGAATAATGTCATTCTTGTGGGCGATGCTGCGCATCAGGTGAATCCAGTCTCCGGCGGCGGAATCATTTCCGGAATGATTGGCGGAATGATTGGCGGGCAAGTTGCAGCGGAAGCAATCTTTCGCGGAGAAGTATCGCACCTTCGTGAATATGCTAAACTGTGGCATAAACGCCTTGGCTGGAGGCATGATGTATTCTATAATATCAAAACTGCAATTTCACATTTCGACGACAAGACATTAAACAATATTTGTGACAGTGCGTTGAAACTTCCTGAAGAGAAGCGAACACTTGGCGGAATTTTCCGTGCTGCGTTATGGAATCAACCTTCGATGATACTTGATGTTGCAAAAGTGTTTATCTCATAGCTGTTTACTAAAAAAACCTTCCGAAGGTTCTATTGCAGATAACGCAAAAACATTTTCAGAACAATGTAAAAAATACAACCTTCGGAAGGGTGAACGAAAATCATGAAAATATTTCTTCCGTATTTTATCGCTATTTCTTCGTTGTTTGGATTGAGTTGCAGTTCGGCCGGTCAAATCCTTATTTCACAAAAAGACATTATAGATATTCTTTCCATTGATTCGACATTCGTTTTGGATATTCGTTATGCTACGGAAAATAATTTCACAAAAAAGAAATTATACCCTGCCGCAAAAGCAAAGTTAAGACGAGAAGCGGCGGAAAGTCTTGCGTCAGTTCAAAAAGAATTACGAACGAAAAATTTGAGATTGAAAATTTACGATGGATATCGTCCGCTTGCGATACAATGGAAATTGTGGGAAATAGTGCCGAACGAGGATTTTGTCGCAAACCCGAAGAAAGGATCGAAACATAATCGCGGTGCCGCCGTTGATCTGACGATTATCGATTCGCTGGGAAATGAATTAGAGATGCCGACTGGCTACGATGATTTCACTGAGAAAGCCGCTCATGAGTATATGAACCTGACTGAAAGCGCGATAAAGAATAGAGCAATGTTAAAAGATGTGATGATCCGCCATGGATTTCAACCGATAAAAAGTGAATGGTGGCATTATGATTTCCGGGGATGGGAACAATTTGACATAATGGATGAACCGTTTTGAATCCAGCCGATCGTAAATCAATAAAAAAAATTCTTCTTATTCGCACCGATCGTATCGGTGATGTTGTATTGTCGCTGCCGATGCTTCCACTCCTTAAAAAAAAATTTCCAAACGCAGCCATTACGGTAATGGTTCGTTCGTATACGAAGGAACTTGTCGAAACGCATGCCGATGTTTCAGAAGTAATGTTGTGGGATGAGAATAACAGTTTGCTTGATTATGTGAAGGTGTTGAAGGAAAAACATTTTGATCTTGCAATTTTACCATATCCGCGGTTCAATCTGGCACTGATCACGTTCTTATCCGGAATTGCCATCCGTGTCGGAACCGGTTATCGGTGGTATTCTTTTTTATTCAATAAGAAAATATATGAACACCGTAAAAATGCAAAGCGGCACGAGGTTGAGTACAATCTCAATCTCCTAAAGGCAATCGGAATTGAATTGGAAGGAACGCCTCAATTTGAATTTACAGTGAATGATGAAGCAAAGAAAAAGGTTGAAGATATTTTAAAATCGGATGGTATCGTTCCTTCAACACAATTTGCCGTTCTTCATGCCGGAAGCGGCGGTTCTGCCAGAGACTGGAAAATTGAAAAATTTGCGGAATTAGGAGATGTGTTACAAACAACAGAGGAACTTCGGGTTGTGCTGACGGGCGGAAAGAACGAGGAGCAACTTATCGCTTCACTTGAATTGAAGATGAAAACTAAGCCAATAAATTATACAGGAAAGTTTTCGCTTCAAGAATTAGGCGCACTGTTTCAAAGAGCAAGTGTGTTCGTTTCAAATTCAACCGGACCGCTTCATATTGCTTCGATAGTTGGAACTCCGGTTGTTGCTTTTTATCCGCCGATCATCCAATGCAGCCCGATGCGGTGGGGACCATATACAGAGAAGAAAAAAATATTTACTGCGGACAATAAACAATGTGAAGTATGCAGGGGCGGGGCTTGTCAATCAAATATTTGTATGGATCAAATTACCGTTACACAAGTCGTTTCAGGAATTAGAGAGTTGATAGATGAGAAAAAATAACGTCATCACAGTCTGTTGCTTTTTGTGTTGTATCGTTCAGATATCGTTCCCGCAAAGGGCGGAGAATCAAAAAGCATTCGCAGTCGGTGAAAAATTATTGTTTGATGTGAACTACGGTATCATCACTGCGGGATATGCGGAAATGTCCATTCCTCAATTTGATACGGTGCTTGGAAACAAAACGTATAAAGTTCAGTTCACTGTTCGTTCGACACCAACGTTCGATTTTTTCTTTGAAGTGCGAGACCGGTATGAAACGTACCTTGATTCGGCGGGAATTTTTCCGTGGCGATTTGAGCAGCATATCAACGAAGGAAAATTTAAAAAAGATTACAGCGCAATATTCGATCAAAAAAATAATATTGCAAGAACGGATGACGGGGATTTTGCAATTACACCGTTCGTTCATGATATTATGTCGGCATTTTATTATGCGCGAACGATCGATTATTCAAAATTCAAGATTGGACAACGTGTGACATTGCAAAATTTTTTCAAAGGCAAAGTCAATCCGTTAGAGATAAAATACTTAGGAAAACAAAAGATTACGGTTGATGCAGGGACATTTAATTGTATTATTGTTGAACCAATGGTAAAAGAAGGCGGTTTGTTCAAAAGCGAAGGACGAATTTTGATATGGCTATCTGACGATGAACGGAAGATTCCCGTAAAAGTAAATACGAAAATCATTATCGGTTCTATTGATGCCGAACTAAAAGAATATTCAGGTCTTAACGGACCGTTGAAAGCGAAAATTGAATGAGTGAAGAGATCATCCAAAACGAATCCGAGATATTCCAATCTCAAGAAACAAAATACAAACCGGCAGCGTTTGCATTTTTTGCTTTAGCGACCCTTTTTGTCTTTTATCAATTGATTGGCGGTGGAATTACAGTACTGATTATTGGCACCGGGATTAATGCAAACAATGTTACAGTTGCACGGTTGGCAACAATGGTCTCACAAATTATTTTCTTGTTGATTCCTACGATTTTGCTTGCCAAGCGCCAACATGGAAAACTTTCTGAAGCATTCCGCTGGAGAATCCCGACATTTCGAGAAACTTTTCTAGCGGTGATTGGAATGATCGCGTTAATGCAGATCGGTGAAATGTATTTGTTCTTTCAAAGTAAGATACCGCTGCCAGAGCAGATTGCCCCATTTCTAGAAGCGATGAAGAAAACGATCGAAGAAACATACAAAATTTTGATCGTTTCCCATTCAGTTCCGGAAATGCTTTTTGTTGTTCTTGTTGCAGCGGTAACTCCTGCAATTTGCGAAGAGTTGATGTTTCGCGGATTGATCCAAAAAAATTTTTCAATTGCGTACGGAAATCGAAAAGGTTTCATCGTGTCGGGAACGATCTTTGCGTTATATCATCTCAATCCATTTTGGATAATTCCGCTGATTGCGCTTGGCGTGTATTTCAGTTTCCTTCAATATCGTTCGCAGACATTGCTTCTTCCGATTTTAGCACATCTTATCAATAATGCGTCAGCAACTGTTGGAGTATATTTTTATGGAGCACTTGATACGACAACCCCGACGATGTTTATGGGAGAACAATACGAACCTTCGAATGCTGCTGTATTTGGAACGGCTGTACTATTCCTGATAATTTTTTCTCTTATTATTGTTCAGTACATTAAAGCTACAGAGAATGTTCACACAAAAATTTCACATTGATGAATCGTAACTCGTTGTAACCTCCTTACAGGTCGTACCTACGGTATCGTAGATAAACAAAAATATGCCACTAAATCACGAAAACACGAAAGAGCACAAAAAATATTTGTCTACGACCTGTAAGGAATTACTACCCGAAGAGTTGTGGGTTAACGTAAAAAAGATTTTAGAGGAATTTTGTGCTTTAGTGGCAAAAAAACCATGAACGCTGAGGAGTTACGATGAATCAAATAATTAATTCTGAACAATTTATTAACATTCCCAACTCGGAAATTCCTAAAGGATTTGTCCATTTATTGTCCACGTCAACAATCTTTGCGATGGATCTGATCGGGAAAAATTTGCAGATGAACGGCATTGACGCACAATGGAATTATCCAGACCCGATCGATGCCGAACATGAACCTGTAATATTGTTTGTGAAAATAGAACAACAAGAACAAGCACTTTCAATTCTTATCTCATTAGATCTATTAGACTTTATAATACCAAATGTCAAATCCGAAGGATGCTTCGCATAAATTTTTCAATCTTATTCCAAGAGTGGGCGTGGCGCTTGTTGCTATTCCTTGTATTCTGTTTGTCTGCTATCAAGGCGGATTATGGTTCTTGATGTTCGTTCTTGCAATCGGAATTCTTGCGCTGCTGGAATTCTTCACTCTTGCAAAAGCAAAAGGTGGAAATCCTCAAACTGCTGTTGCGATCATTGGTCTATCGGCATTACATCTTTCGTTCTTTCATGAACAGATTCAGAATTTTATTCTTCCATTCTTTATTGATAGCGGTGGAATCTCGCTGTTGATGAAATTGCAATTGTTTGTGACAGTGCTTTTTCTTTTTCTTACAGTAGTGATGCTGGTGGAATTGTTTCGTAATAAAGGTTCAGTTTTTTTGAATGCGGGTTTCACAATTTTCGGAGTAATGTATGTCGGAATATTTCTTGCATCATTAACCGGAATACGGGAATTATTCGGTGCTGAATTTCCATATCATCTTGCAATTCAATTTCTTCCGCAATCATCGGCATTAACTGATGCAACGTTACAGACTACAACATACACTTGGGGTGGGATGACAATTATTGCCATTCTCGTTTCAATTTGGATGTGTGATACGATGGCATATTTTGGCGGACTTTCGATGGGAAAACATAAATTATTTCCAAGAGTAAGTCCCAACAAAACTTGGGAAGGGGCAGTGTGGGGTTTTCTTGGTGCGGTAATAACGATGATTATATTCCAACATTTTTTTCTTCCGTATCTAAAATTGCATCAAGCAATTGTTATTGGAGTTATGATTGGCGTGTTCGGACAGATCGGAGATTTGATAGAATCATTATTGAAGCGCGACGCAGGGGTGAAAGATTCATCCAGTCTAATTCCCGGTCATGGCGGCGTACTCGATCGGTTTGACAGTTTAATTTTTGTTTCGCCAATGTTGTATCTTTATATAGATTTTGTGGTCTTGTCGTGAAGAAAGAATGAGGGAAGTATTATGAATAGTTACGAAATTGAATGTAAATATTATTATCACGAAACCAGTGAATATGGAAGTGAAATAATTAGGGCATCAACGAAAAGTGCTGCACTAAAGAAGTTTGCAAAACTAAGAAATCTTCCGCAATTAAAAATAACGAATTATGAATTTGAGAGATGGTGGGAAGGTGATTGGTTTGTAAAAGTAAAACATATTAAACAAATTAGTTGAAGAAATATGTCTGATCAATTTTTTACAATTAAAGAAGCCAGTAGTTGGGCTACGAAATATTTGGGAAAGAATGTAACACCTTCCAATATTTCATATCTCATTCAATATGGACGTGTACGAAAAATTGGTGATAATGGTGGGACGCAGGTATCCCAAAAAGAACTCATAGAATACTATAAATCGTACAACGGCAACCGTGAAGTATCGTGGAAAGATCGACTTGGCGAAGATTTGAATTGGGCGTTATCGTTTGAGCAATACAAAGAAGCAGAAACAACAAAACATGTTCATCGACTGCACCCATATAAAGGAAAATTCATTCCTCAGCTTGTCGAATATTTTTTAGATAACCACGTTGATAGTTTTAAGAAGCAAGCGTATTTCAAAAAAGGTGATATCGTTCTTGATCCTTTTTGTGGGAGTGGAACAACATTGGTGCAAGCGAATGAATTAGGAATACACGCAATTGGAATTGATGTTTCTGCTTTTAATGCGTTGATAAGCAACTGCAAAGTTATCAAATTTGATCTGATTGATGTGCAAAAAGAAATACAAAGAATTTCTAAAGCATTAAAGGAATTTCTTGTAGATTCGCACAGTGTAGAATTTGAAGAAAAACTTTTGCGGGCACTATCCGAATTTAACAATGAATATTTTCCGGTACCTGAATATAAGTATCAAGTTCAACGAAAAGAAATAGATGAATTCAAATACGCCTTTGAGAAAGAAAAAATATTTTTGCCCGTTTATAAAAAACTTGTTAAACAATACAATATTAAACTTCGACAGGATAATGAAGACTCGTTTTTGGGTAAGTGGTATTCCCAGCATATTCGGAACGAAATAGATTTTGTATTTGGCGAAATTAAAAAAATAAAAAAATCAGAAACGAAAAAAATTGTTAGCATTATTTTAAGTAGAACTATTCGGTCGTGCCGCGCAACAATGCATGCGGACTTGGCTACATTGCTAGAACCTATTACAACAACATACTATTGTTCGAAACATGGAAAAATTTGCAAACCAGTGTTTTCGATTTTGAAGTGGTGGGAAACATATACAAAAGACACATTGAAACGGTTGATTGAATTTGGCAAGCATCGAACAGAAACATTTCAGCAATGTTTAGTGGGTGATAGCCGAAAAATTAATATTGTCGAGGAACTTGAAAAGAGAAATCCTATGCTGGCAAAATTAGCTGATAGACAAAAAATTAATGGGATTTTTTCTAGTCCGCCGTATGTCGGTTTAATTGATTATCACGAACAACACGCTTATGCATACGATCTTTTTGGTTTTAAGAGGCAGGATGAATTGGAAATCGGTCCGCTGTTCAATGGACAAGGAAAAGAAGCGAAGCTGAGTTATATCAAAGGTATTTCTGATGTTCTAAACAACTGCAAGCAATTCTTTGTAAAAGATTATGATGTTTTCTTAGTCGCAAACGATAAGTACAATATGTATCCCGAAATTGCCGCAAATGTAGGAATGAAAATTGTGAATCAATTCAAACGACCAGTATTAAATAGAACAGAAAAGGATAAAGGGGCGTATTCAGAAATAATTTTTCATATGAAGGGGAAATGATAAATGCCTCCTAAGAATAAAGTTATTGTTGAAGTTATCAATGACATAATTGTGAAATTAATGGAAAGAGTAATGAAAAAGGTTTTAATTGAAGACCCTTTCCTATCTGATAATCACAAAGCAAAAAAACCACTCTATGCAGCATTAGTTCCAGACGAAATATTTAAAGGTTCTCATTTTGAGCGTAGATTTGTGACACCTTTTGGAGGCGTATGGGAGAAATTGGCTAAAGCTGCGGCACAGAAATACTTTGGGAGCGCCGTTCTTGGCAAGTCTATCACAGGAAATATTCCAAAAGAAAGATTAAGAAGAATTCAAGAAGTTTTAAACAATTTGGAACATACTGA
>JANONI010000195.1:0-7766 GCA_031420755.1 Bacteroidota bacterium
CCTTGCGAAGGTTATGAAAAAATTTTGGTCAAACCTTCGCAAGGTTTTATTAAATATGCTTCAAATGTTGAAGATGCATACGCTGAGCGGTTACTTGTAATTGCCAATTTACTTCCTAAAATTTTTCTCTGCCAACCGTAATTCTGAATTGAAGTTTCGCATACACAAAATCGTATGTCGAACTTACTTGATTACTTTTCGCCTGAGTGTAATTTGCAGATGCTATTAAAAGATCCAACAATGTATTTGCGCCAAGATTATATCGTTCCTCTGCGATGCGTCTATCTTCCTCAGCAGATTTTACACTCTTCAACGATACTTCATACCGTTTACGCGCAGTCTCAAGATTGAGTAATGAAGACTTTACATCTTTCCCAACTTTACGTTTTGCTTGTTCAACCGAACTTTCAGCTAATTGAAGATCGAGTTGGCTGGTTTGAACAGCAGTGCTTGTTTGAAATCCGCTGAACAATGGAACTGAAAGTGTTAATCCTACATCCCAAGTTTTACTCCGTCCAATAGATCCTAATCCTGTACCGCCAAGACTGTATCCTGCACCTGCACTCAGCCGCGGATAATGCCCGCCTTGAGCAATAGTAAGATTACTTTCAGCAATCTGTTTATTCAAAAGTGAAGATTGATAGTCCGGACGTGCAGCAAGTGCTTCTTGAACCAATTTATTATAATCCGAATATTCCTGCTGCAGCGAATCCAAATTCAGCCGATTGATCTGTTCGATAACTGTTTCATCGCTGAAATCATATTCCTTATCGCTGTCTACCGAAATTAAATAGAGAAGGTCGAACTTTGAATTGTCATAATTGCTTTGTGCGCTAATAAGCGATAGTTCATCGTTGGCAGTTTGCACTTGCTGACGATAGACATCTGCTTTTGCAACCGCGCCAACTTTATTCGATTCTTCAATACGCGAAAGTTGCTGCATACTTCTTTTGAGATTATCTTGGCTCACTTTCAATAATTGTTGATTGCGCAGAACAGTTAAATATGCCTGTTCAACAGCAAGAACAATATCCTGTTTCCTTTTTTGATAATCGAATTCAGACGCATCAGAACTTGCGTTTGCCCTGCTCAAAGTCGATATGTTCCGAAAACCATCGAACAATGTTACGTTAGCATCAATGCCGGCACCGGCACTTCCCCGTGCGCTATTCGTTACGGTCGATCCGCTTCGACTAAGATTTGCTGATGCGGAAACCGAAGGAATGAAATTTCCAACTGCATTGGTTACGTTGGCACTTTGAATTTGAGACGTGTTCTTTGCCCGAATAACATCAATATTTTTTTCGAGTGCGATTTGAATTACTTTTTGAAGTGTCAGTTTCTCTTGTGCAGACGTTGCCGCTGTGAAAAACAACGAAATTAATGCAACGGTGAGGATTTTTTTCATGTATTTCTCCAATTTGATACAAAACTATGTGGTTTTAACGGATTTGAACTGCAAAAGTTGCAAGAATAGTTTGAAATTATTCCAATATTATTTATGTTTGACGGTTTTCTTCAATTGATGGTTTAAGTATTTTAAGCAGATATTATATTAATCTTCTTCTTTATAATTCTCAATCACTTCATCTTTAATCTCAAGCAGATATTTCAATGCAGGGTCATGCTCGTTTGGTATTCGTCCATCCAAAATTGCTTCTTCAATTTTAGATTTTAACACGCCAACTAATTTTCCCGGCGGAAGATTACAAATTTCCATGATCTCATCGCCGCGAATCGGCGGCTGAAACGCCCGAAGACGATCTTTCTCCTCCACTTCTTTCATTCTTTGGGAAACGAGATCATAATTGTCGGAATATTGTTTCACTAATTTCGGGTTTTTTGACGTGATATCAGCCCTGCACAACATCATCAGATCGTCAATCTCTTCTCCCGCTTCAAACAAAATTCTTCGAACAGCTGAATCCGTTACTTGCTCGTCAACCAATTGCATCGGGCGCTGATGGAGACGAACAATTTTTTCAACATATAGCAAATTGTCAAACGGCAATTTTAATTTGCGGAAAATATGTTTCACCATTCGCGCACCGATCTCTTCGTGTCCGTGAAATGTCCAGCCGATTCCTTCAATAAATTTTTTGGTCTTTGGTTTTGCAATATCGTGAAGCAGCGCCGCCATTCGTAAATAGACATTGTCCGTCATTGCGCTGATATTATCAACCACTTGACACGTATGCAAAAATACATCCTTATGGTGGTGATCCTGTCGTTGTTCAACGCCGGAAAGTTCGGCAACTTCCGGAAAAACGATCTGCATAATCCCGGTTTCAAACATTAATCGTAAACCAACCGATGGCTTCGGACTCGTAATGATTTTCATGAACTCTTCGGTGATTCGTTCTTGCGAAATAATCGACAACCGTTCTTTCATCGGGGAAATTGCTGTGAGAGTTTTTTCTTCAATGGAAAATCCCAATTGCGATGAAAAACGAATTGCTCGCATAATGCGGAGCGGGTCATCATCGAACGTGGCAGCGGGATCGAGCGGAGTGCGAATAATCTGTTGCTGCAAGTCGAACTGTCCGTTGAACGGATCGAGTAAATTTCCCCATGTTGCACCATTGATTGAAATTGCCAATGCGTTAATTGTAAAATCTCGTCTCGAAAGATCTTCCTCTAATGTTCCAACGTCAACCAACGGATTTCGCGATTCACGATTGTAACTCTCTTTCCGCGCGCCGACAAATTCAATCTTCCATTCTTCGGTCGTCATCATTGCGGTTCCAAATTTTTCGTAGATGACAATTTTTTTCTTCTTAAAAGAATTTGCAACAGCTTGAGCAAATTCCACTCCGCTCCCAACAACAACAATATCAATGTCTGAAACCTCTTTGCCAAGCAGTTTGTCGCGCACATATCCGCCAACAACATACGCTTCAATCGAGCGCTCATCAGCAATCGCACCGATCTTTTTAAGAATTTTATTTGTTATTTCAAGTTTCATATTATTGTACACACCCCTCTACGAGGTCGTAGACCGTAGGGAAGGATTTTATATTGAATTGCGACACTTGCTCAGTATGAACAACTGTTAAACTGACAGCATTGGAGATTAGGGGGTGTGTTGCTAAACGTTAAATTTCTGTACCTGAATCTTATTCATAATCTGCTGTGCAACATCAAGTGCGTGGCGTCCATCTTCTCCCGAAACGACAGGACGCGTATTGTTCTGCACCGCTTGAACGAACGATTCAAGTTCATACTTCAATGCATTGATCTTTTTTATTTCGGGCTGCTCATAGATGATACTCCGTTTCTTTTTTCCTTCACCAATTTGCCCAAGCAGCATCGTTGACCAGATACTTCCTTCGTCTTCATTTCCTAATCGAAAAACATCCGCGCTCCCTTGCTGAAAATCGATGGCGATGTATGCATTGTTCTGGAACATCCTCATCTTGCGCATTTTGTTCCGGGAGATACGGCTTGCCGTAACGTTAGCAACACAACCATTCTCAAATTGTAAACGCGCGTTCGCAATATCTGGTGTATCCGACACAACAGCAACACCATTCGCATCAATCTGTTTCACCGGTGAATTGACCAAGCTTAAAATAATATCAATGTCGTGAATCATAAGATCGAGCACCACTGCAACATCGGTTCCGCGGGGATTGAATTGAGCGAGACGATGCGATTCGATGAACATCGGCGCAAGTTGGTATGACTCAAGTGAAATAATCGCCGGATTGAACCGTTCGATATGACCGACCTGTATCAGAACATTCTTTTCTTTTGCCAATGCAATCAATTCATCCGCTTCTTGTAACGTTGATGTGATCGGTTTTTCGATCAACACATGTTTTCCCGCGCTGATAATTTTTTTAGCAACGTCAAAATGTGTTGTCGTTACCGTTGCAATACTTACCGCATCAACGTGCTGAAGCATTTCTTCAATCGAAATGAATGCTTGTACTTTGAATTTTGCCGCAACATCTTTTCGTTTCTCTTCATTCACATCAAAAACGCCGATAAAATTTACTGTGTCAATTTCAGCGTACATTTTTGAATGAAGCGAACCGAGATGTCCGACTCCGACAACGCCGATATTCAATTTTGTTTTCATTATTTTTTCATTTCTTTTGAAAGACCGGTTCAGGTAATCGTTGTTCACTAATTGGATAAACTGAATTTAAACTTTTTCCCGGCTGATTTGTTCCCGGACTTTTTCCACGTACAAATCCAATCACGCGGTCAAATCCGCCAAACTGCCGGTCATAATAATAGACTAACGCAGTAAATCGGTTAATTGTTCGCCAATCATTTCCCTCCAATGTCAACCACTCCTGATTGATTACTTTTCCATCAGAATCAATATCTCCTAAGACATATTGATAATCATACACACCGCGTCGTAGCCATACTGACATTTTAAATAATTGTGTTTCCTGATCTTGTTTCATTTCAAATTCAGGAAGAACAATCCAATCAGAGAATCCGCCAACTAAAAATATCCGAGGGATGCTTTGCATTTTTTTCTGCGGCTGATCTGCTAACCGAAGGCGCATTTCCACTTCAAGATAATCAGAATTAGCACCTGTAAACGGTTTTAATTTTGACGCTCCATTTGCATCGGGCTTTCCCTGCCATTGAAACCGCGATACATCGGGATTGTCTTTTAAAATTACCGGTTTATTGTTTGGATAAAATGATGTTGAAGAAAGATCTAACCTTCGATATTCATTTCCCGCAGGAACATCTCGTTTCCAGAATGTCTTTGTCGGTTTATAAAAATTCTCCACAAACGTTTCCGCACTGTTATCATCAACCTCAATCCTATTGGTATGTTCAAAATCCCAATTTTTTATAATATCAACAGTTCTAACATCGGAATGATTGATGCTGTTATTTGATCCAAGATTTTCCTGTGGAACATTTACTGTAACAGAAATAAAGTTCATTTCATTCAACGGTGAACCGTAATTCGGATGGAATTTATTTTCAATCAGCATTGAAGTCGTTGCCAACGCTTCGGCAACGATAAATCTTCCAGTAGCAAGAACTTTATCACCATCATCACGATTCACAATGGTATAGATATAGTTTCCTGAATACGAAAATTCGACAACGTTCTTATTGTTCGGGAATGAATTTTTATATCGAAAGGTGTAATGATTCACTCCGCTTGGTGCGGTAAAATAAAATAAAGTCATTGCTCGAATCTTCGCCGGATCGTTGACAAAAAGATTTTCATCAATTTTCCAATCCTTTGATGCGTGTTTAAAGATAATCTGCACATTCGGCGGCAGTGATGTGGCAACATCGAATTCGATCGTGATAGATTCCGATGGTAAAATAATCGGCGGACGATATTCATCGTCATTTGCATACGTGCGGAGACCGAATATCTCCACTTGCGATAGTGAAAACGTTGCAACGACAATTAACAATAAAAATATCCGAAGGATGCTTTGCATTTTTTTCATATGCTTTCCATTCAAAGGCACAAAATATTGTATCTCTATTTAGTCGTCCCTTCATAAAGAGACTAAACGAGTAACCGTATTAAGATTCGACTATTTATAGATTTGTTTTAACCAATCAAAAAATTCATTTACATCGTGAAAAAGATAATCCGGTAACAGTTTTACAACATCATGTTTTCCGTAAGAATCCCACACAACTGAAGCGATATCAACCCCTGTTTCGCGCGATGCCTTAAAATCTGCTACAGCATCGCCAACCATTAGCACATCATTTGAATCTAATGAAAATTTTTCAAGAATCTTTCTAATTCCATTCCCCGACGGTTTGAATTCATCAACATCATCGCCGGTCACCGTCATTTGAAAATACTGAGTAATGGTGAATTGTTCGAGAGAAATATCGGTCGTTCGTCTTCCCTTGCCGGTAAAAAGAGCAATAATAATATTTTTTGACGTGAGAAATTCCAACAATTCCCGTATTCCTGGATACAACAACGCCAAACTATTATGTTCCTGATAATAAAAACGATAATAATCGACCATTGCAGGCTCAATGTATTGCGAACCGATCATATTCTCCACAGCTTCTTTTTCGGGCGGACCAAAGAGTGCAACAATCTCAGTCGGTGTCAATCGTTTGTTGATATATTTTTCTGCAACATGATTGAACGAATCGTAGATCAGTTGATTCGTCTGCGTCAATGTTCCGTCCATATCAAAGATGATGCATTTATATTTTTTCATAGTATCAAGCGGTAGGTCGGCGTTTGGCAAAGCCATCGAACTTGTGTCAAAAGTCAAATTTTGCGAAACACATCCCCGAAATCTTAAAGATTTCGGGGATGTTAACGCTTAAAAAATACTTTTGACACAGTCTCCATCCCATTGGGAAACGCCGACCTACCGTACATCCTTAAATAAAAAAAGCGTCACGATGCAAACTGCATACCGATGACGCTTTGAATGTTATCGTTTAACAAATTATTATTTCTGTTTTTCCTTAAAAAGATGTCAGACACCTCAAAGGTGTCAGACATCTAGAAGTTATGCGATTGTCACTTCTTTTGAAAGATAGACATCCTGAATTGCATTCAAAATTGCAACGCCATCCTTCATCGGCTTTTGGAATGCTTTCCGTCCGGAGATCAATCCCATTCCGCCGGCGCGTTTGTTGATCACTGCTGTTTTTACTGCATCAGCAAGATCGTTTGAACCGGAAGCTCCGCCTGAGTTGATTAATCCTTGTCGTCCCATATAACAATTTGCAACCTGATAGCGCGTAAGATCAATAGGATGATCGCTTGTTAATTTTTCATAGACAAGCTTATCAATTTTTCCATAGCTTGAGCCGCTCATGTTCAGCGCATTATATCCGCCGTTATTTTCCGGCAATTTTTGTTTGATGATATCCGCTTCAATCGTTACGCCAAGATGATTTGCTTGTCCTGTTAAGTCTGCGGAAACGTGATAATCTTTTTCTTTTGTCTTGAATGCATTGTTGCGCGTATAGCACCACAAAATTGTTCCCATTCCAAGTTCATGCGCTTGTTGAAACATTTGGCTCACTTCCCAAATTTGTCTGCGCGATTCAGCCGCGCCAAAATAGATCGTAGCACCGACAGCAACACATCCCATATTCCATGCTTGTTTAACACTTGCAAACAATGTTTCATCATAGGTGTTCGGGTATGACATGAATTCATTATGATTGAATTTCATGATGAATGGAATTTTGTGTGCATATTTTCGTGCAACTGAACCAAGCACTCCAAGTGTAGAAGCAACACCGTTGCATCCACCTTCGATAGCAAGTTTCACAATATTTTCTCCGTCAAAGTAGATCGGATTTTTTGCGAATGAAGCACCCCCGGAATGTTCAATTCCTTGATCAACAGGAAGAATGGAAAGATATCCGGTGTTCGCAAGACGACCTGCACCGAACAATTGCTGCAAACTTTTCAGAACCGGTGTCGGGCGATCTGTTTGAATGAAAATATCATCAACAAACGTTGACGACGGAAGATGTATTGTTTCTTTTGGAATGGTTACACATTTATGTTCGAGCAGATTTTTTGCATCTGCTCCGAGCAGTTCAACAATATTGGTTGACATGATTTGACTCCATAATAATAAAAGTTATCGCTCAGTGAAATAGTGTATAAAAAATGTTTTACGCCTTCAACCAATCATCTTTTGAAATATTCCATCTCGTTCCCAACGTCCCGTTGGGAACGCAAATCAACAAAACGCCGGTTTCCTCACACTGCGTTCCCAAATGCCTGCCCGCCAACCGAAAAATATGAAGGCAGGCGGGGAATTTGG
>JANONI010000196.1:0-2067 GCA_031420755.1 Bacteroidota bacterium
ATTCCTTTTTGAACAATGTCGGGAAGAATTTCATCAAAGACAGAAACCAAATCTTTAGCATACCCTAGTTTCGGATCTTTCAATTTCTGTTTCTGCATTATAGACATCGTCACTTCGGCAAGATAATCGAGCATCATATAATCAATCGGTCCTTTACGAACCTGATCGATCGGCGCACGTTGAAGATCGCCCCAAAATCCTTGTCCTGACGCTATGCGAATTTTTTGTTTCATTCTTGTATTTGTTCAAATATTAATTTTCTTAAAAGCTCGTCTGCCTGACGTAGAAATTCATCCGCTTGCTTCAAGTGTTTTTCAGCTTTTTCTCTCTCAACAACAAAAAAATCTCCGTAATCAGCTTTCTCTCTAACAACTTTTGCTTCGCGGATTAATTTATTAAAACTTGATGTTACAAGTTTTTCTTTAATGTAGTGTTGACTGAATAATGTAATAACACCTGCATGTGATTTGCTATCGGAATTTTTTATAGCAAGCAACGCTCTCATCGCAGTAAAAATTGTGTAATAACTGCAACTAACAGTTTCCTCGTAATCACTGAATGCAAATGCATTTTTCGCTGACTGCAAATTTCTCTGCGCTTTCTCAATACGATAACGAGCAAGTTCAATCGAACGATTTTCTTTCATAACGACATTCCTTCTTTTAAGACAGAGTTAAAATAAGGTGAGCCCATTTGCATATTACGTTTGCGTTCGTACTCAGTCCACGTTACAGGCGTTACATCAACATTGTATTTCCAAAACACTTTATCGGCGGCGCTAAGAACAATAGAATTTTTACGTTCACTATATTTTTTTACAACCAAATATATATCTATGTCTGATTCTTTGCGCCAATCACCTCGCACTTTAGAGCCGTAAAGTTTCAACTCAAGAAGTTGTTTCCCAAGTTTTTGTTTTACTTCACGGGAAAAAGCACGAATAGCTTTCTTTTCAATTTTCGGAATATTTAAATCTTTAAGTTTTTTCATTGTTAGAATTCAGATACTCCTTGTCCCGAATATATGCGAATTTTTTGTTTCATTTTTTGCCGTTCTTGCCGTTTGGTTTCTCTTGTTTCAATAGAATTTCCGTCAATACTTCTTCGCAACGTTTAATAAACTTTTCTGATTCTTCTACATACATTTCGGCAGTTTGTCTTTCAACAATAAAAAAATCTCCATAATCCGAATGTTCACGAATTAATTTTGCTTCTCTAATAATTTTATTTGCAGTTTGAGGAAATTTTTTATCCCTAATAAAATGCATATTAAACTGCTTAATTGCTCCTTCATGTGTTTTTGGATTGATATTCTTAATCATCAATAACGCACGAATTGAAGAAAAAATGGCGTAATAACTCGCCCCGACTGAGTCAGCGAAATGATTCGTACGAATTAAGTCGCGTGCCGTGGATAGTTTGGAATATGCTTTCTCAATTCGGTAGCGGATGAGTTCAAGTTTAATATCTGGCATTAAATGTTAATCCCTTCTCTATTGACAGATTCAAAATAAGGGGACCGAAGTTGTTTATTAATTTTTTCTTCAAACAGATCAAAAATAACTGGCGAAAGGATTATATCATATTTGGCAAAAACATCTACTTCCGCTTGCGATACTTTGCTGGATTTTGCATAAGAATTCTTTTTGATAAGAATAAAAATATCAATATCGGAATTTTTCCGATATTTCGCGCGAGCTTTTGATCCGTACAGTTTAATATCAACAAGTTGATTACCTAGCGATTTCTTTACACGTCGTGAAAACGAACGTATCGCGGTTTTTTCAATGGTAGGGATATTTAATTGTCGTAACGATTTCATTTTTTATTTCAACGTAATATGAAGTTCGTCTAATTGTTTTTTATCCACTTCCGATGGATTGTCATCCATTAACGAAACACCGCTGGACGTTTTAGGGAATGCAATTACATCACGAATAGATTTTACACCCGCAAACAACATCGCAAGGCGATCAAAACCGAAAGCGATTCCACCATGCGGCGGTGCTCCATATCTGAATGCATCGAGCATAAATCCAAATTTCATTTTTGCTTCTTCCGGACCGAT
>JANONI010000197.1:0-2131 GCA_031420755.1 Bacteroidota bacterium
ACTCACCGTACAAAAATATGGACGGGCTACGGATTTACAGACGCATTTAATGAAACGGTAAATTGGTGGGGTCCTGATGTTCTTGGAATAGATCAGGGTCCAATAATTATTATGGCTGAGAATTACCGCACCGGAAAAGTGTGGAACACATTCATGAAAGAAAAAATTATTACGGATGGATTACAAAAAGCAGGATTCACCACCGTGACCGATGTCGTTACTTCCGAAAATATTATCCCCGAAAAATTTTCATTGGAACAGAATTATCCCAATCCATTCAATCCAACAACAGTTATCAGCTATCAGTTATCAGCATTCAGCAATGTTAGCCTGAAAGTATATGATGTTCTTGGGAAAGAAATTGCAATCTTAGTAAACGAACAGAAACCGGCTGGGAAATATTCCGTTACATTCAACGCATCACAATTTTCAAGCGGAGGATCATCCAAAGGCGCCGTGCCTGCCGGCAGGCGGGGATACGCCTCCGGCGTATATTTTTATAAATTAACGGCTGGAAGTTTTGTTGAAACTCGAAAAATGGTTCTTACAAAATGAGAAAATTATTTTTTGTCATAATTATTTTTTCACTTTCCCAATCTGCATTTACACAGTACAATGCAAACGCAAAATATTTTACCGATGGTTTCCTTGATACACTTGAACATCGAACATTCAACTACTTCTGGGAATGTGTTAATCCTTCAACCGGATTAACACCCGATCGGTATCCAACGCTTACGTTTTCCAGTGTTGCAGCAATTGGTTTTGCGCTCACCTCATACGGAATTGGTGCTGAACGAAAATATGTTTCCCGTGAAGCAGCAGCAGAGCGTGTTCTTACCACTGTGCGTTATCTATATACTCTTCCTCAAGGAGATGCAAGGATGGGAACAGCCGGGTATCGTGGTTTTTATTATCACTTTCTGAATTTTAAAGATGGAACTCGCTTCAATACGGAGATAGAACTTTCTACAATCGATACGGCGCTGTTGATTGCCGGAGTACTTTTTTGTCAATCATATTTTAGCGAAGATAACCGCGTCGAAAAAAATATTCGTGCCTATGCCGATTCAATATATCGTCGAGTGGAATGGAAATGGTTATATGCTCGTCCGCCGTTAATGAGTATGGGATGGTATCCAGAAAAAGGAATTCACCAATCCGACTGGCACGGATATGATGAATCGATGATTCTTTATCTGCTTGCTCTTGGTTCTCCAACTTCACCAATTTCGAGTGAAGCTTGGAATGGATATACACGTTCTTCAAAATGGTTGAAATATTACGGCAAAGAGTTTGTCAGCTTCGGTCCACTGTTTGGGCACCAGTATTCACATTGTTGGATTGATTTCCGCGGAATCCATGATGATTACATGCGTGCAAAAGGAATTGATTATTTTGAGAATTCGCGGCGGGCTACGCTCACCCATCAGGCGTATGCGAAACAAAATCCAAAAAATTATTTTTCGTATTCAGAAAATATTTGGGGATTTACTGCATGCGATGGTCCGGCCGATGAAGTTCGTACAGTCAACGGTATTGAATATCGCTTTCAATCATATGCGGCACGCGGTGTCTCAGCCGATTGGGTGAATGATGATGGAACTATTGCGCCAACAGCCGCAGGTGGTTCTGTTGCATTTGCTCCGGAAATTTGCATTCCTGCGTTGAAATCTATGCGTGATGAAATTCCTGGATTATGGACACCGTATGGATTTTTAGACGCTTTTAATCTTACTTACGTAACCGAAAAATCACCGAACGGTTGGATTGACCATGATTATCTCGGGATTGATCAGGGACCGATCATAATAATGATTGAAAATTTACGCAGCGAACTTGTGTGGAATGTTATGAAAAAAAATCCATACATCATAAAAGGATTGCAACGTGCCGGATTTACCGGCGGCTGGTTGGAAAATAACACTAAGAAAAAATAACCGCTTGTGTCGCATACTCATCACACTATTAATCCGCATAAATCCCGCAACACATTTTCTCTCAATGGAGTTTGGGAAGTAACTGGCGGTGAAAAATCTGCGATCCCGCTGAAATTTTCTTCAACAGTAAATGTTCCTGCCGTTGTTGATATGGCTGTTCCTGCATACGATTGGGAGAAATTTGATTTCCA
>JANONI010000198.1:0-3483 GCA_031420755.1 Bacteroidota bacterium
GTTTATCGACGATCTCATCAATCCAAATAATACCGTGAATTGTAAGCAAAATTAAAATCCTTATTGATTAAATCTACGTTTTTAGTCAATACCAGACGTTGCTGTATGAAAATAGAAAAGGCGGATATGAAGTGCAATAGCGAAAAGCGTTTACCACTAAGCCACAGAGAACACTGAGCACGCGGAGAATAATATGTAGGGACGGACGAGAGTCCATCCTTTTTTTAACCATTGTAGAAATAATCGGCTATCAATTCAGAAATCAAATCGTCATCTTCATGCATCACAATCCTACTTGTTAATTTGTCAACCCAATTTCTGATGGAAGATTCATCTTCAATCTTCTCTAAAAAGATGAGCATTGGATTTTTCGATGCGAACTCATTGAAGAATAAACAAATATCAGTTTTGAATGAATCAGCGTAATTATTTGGTGTTTCTTCCAGAATATTTTGTAATGCCAATATTTTTTGTTCAAATTTCATCAAATCCAATTTCTTTTAGATATTCAAAAGTTGGGTCGTAAAATTCTTTTTTTCTTGTAGCATCCGCTGAATCACCATTTGGGACAACAATAACCATTCCCTGTCGTGCACGAGTTAAAAGAACACGATATGCATTTTTTAAATAGACTTGGCGTTCAATTTTTTTAATATTATTCCATCGGTCACCAACAAATGATTTATGTTCCCAACCATTTAGGCTAAATCTAAAATCTGCGTCCCAAGTTACACAGGCCCAATCAAGTTCTAATCCTTGAACATGAAATTCTGTCGCAACATCTTCAAGATAATATGATGATCTAACATCTTCTTTGCCATCAAGGAACCAATGTATAGGATCCATAGGCGATTTTACATCTATCGCATGTGGCTTTAATCTCTGAGCTTGAGAGGAAACAACTATTCCATATCGTTCTGTACCACGTGCTTGATTTTTTAGCCATTGTTTCGCTTTTGACAAATCACGGGTGATTACAATAGGATATTTTCCATTGACAGAGATTAAAGTCTTTTGAGCTTCAATCTTTTCGAGATCGAGTATTTGTTTAATTAACAATGATACATTCTCAGCACGAAATGATCGCATTGATACAGAAAGATGTAATTGATCTTTAATTGTTACATTTGTTCGTGATTTAATCTCATCTAATATTTTCCCGGCACCATATTCACTATCGGTTAGATGAGATGAAATATAAATATGCCATTTTGGAAATGAACGATTTAAGGATTCAATCCATTCAGTTATTCCTGCTTCTCCAGTATTTATTTCTTGCCCTCCGCCAACTAGACAAACAACAACTGCCCAATCCTGATGTCGATCTAAACAAGAGATCAGAAATTCAGGTTCAGAGTTATTGAAATTTGGGGTATTCTTTTTACGGAGCATGAAATTTGCAGTTTGTTGTAAATTCCAAGCTCTTTGAGCTTCATCAAAGAGTGCTACATGTTCAATAGGTGGACGATTTGAATCAATGAGGCAATCGTCTCTAAAATTGTGAACATTCTGAATGAACATTTTTACTTCACTCATTGCCTCAGTCTTTTTAATCTTCCTACCCCGTTCTTTTTCATGTCGTACTTTATCACGAGTCAATGCTTCACGTAAAATTGCTACAAGCGGACCATTGCCAGAAAGGAATACACTGTAAAGCTCATTCGTCTTATCAATGTGGGTAGTTGCAATATTTAGTCCAACTAAAGTTTTCCCCGCACCAGGAACACCAGTAACAAAACAAATTGATTTTTGAGATTTCTCTTTTGATAAACGAATAACTTCCAACACTGATTCTGATGTTTCGCTTAAATTAATTGCACTTGCATCACTTCGCGAAATATCTGAAACAGAATGACCATTATACAATGCCATTGCCGCTTCAACAATGGTCGGGGTTGGGTGATATCTTCCATTCTCCCACTGTTTTAGATCGATATCAATATCATCGGCAAATTTTAGAACATTTAATATTACATCATTTAGTAATTCTGAATTACATTTAATAGGATAAAGCAATTTATCATTTTGAGGCGTAGACGAGATTAAACTAGTTTGATTAATCGCATTCGTAGCGATTAATATTGGAGCAATAAAATGATCGTGGCTGGACTCGTGAAAATTTTTTAGATCTAAAGCATAATCCCACACTTGATCGATTGCATTAGACAAGAATTCTTCTTCTCCAACCTTGAACTCAAGGACAAAGATTACAGACTTAATAATAATTACTACATCAATTCTTTTTCCCATTCGTGGAATTGAATATTCAAAATAGATTGATCCTTGAAATGGTTTTAAGACTTCTTGAAGAATTTTTATTTCTTCTGTCCAAGCATCACGTTGTGTCTGTTCTAAATTGAAGTCATTATTCTTTGCAAGAATACCAAGAATTTCATTTGGAGAGGATTTCTTAAAATTGCCGATTGAATCTGAATAATATTCTCTTCTCATCATTTAGTTTTTTCTTACGCTTTCTTAAACGCCTCTTCCGAAATCTCTTGCTGTTCATCGCGCGAGTAACCGGGGCAAAGAGAAATGGCTTTCAGCACATTCTGTCTTGTTAAATATGTGGAAGAAAGGGTATTTATTTTTCCGATCAAATAGATCAAAATCAGCGTTGGGTAATTTTCATACTCATTTTTCTGATTGTGTTTGCGTTACGCAGTATCCTCAAGGAGATCTTTTCATGTGCGGGTAATGCCATGACGTGAAGTTTTTAATGGGGTTATGTATTTCGGTAATTTTTTTGATTTTTCTTTTTTTTGTGCAGTTAAATCTTTCACAATAGCATCAAGATCATAACCGAATTTTTTTGCATACGTATCTCGGTACTTTCGGATCTCATTTACAATCGGATCTTCGCGCATATCAACCTCCTAGTAATTCTTGCGGGATGCACATTGCAGGCAAGCGCAATTGCATTCCATTGATAATTTTTTTCATTTTGGTCTGTGCTACAACGTTTGCAAGATGTTTGAAATTCCACGTTAAAATAAAATCAATATTATAGGCGGTGGCGATACCTACATGTAACGCATCTGCCACTGCATGGTGCGGAAATGCACCGCCATCAAGTAATCTCTGTGCAATATCCTTTGCCAACACTGAAACTTCAAGTAATGACAGCGATTGAATCAATTCAACTCTCTTTCGAGCGGCGGTCGAATTTCCTTGTGAAATTTCATTGATGACCAGCGGAGATATGAAAAGATCAAAATGATGCTTTTGATGCTGCCACCATTCCTTGCTGGCGCGCTGATTTGAAGCTACAGTAAGGTTTTTGCTCTTTTTAGATGCAAGATAACTTATAAAACTTGATTCCAAATAGACATTATATTTTTTCATGGTCGTATGTTTCGATCTAACCCTATCTATAGTAGAAAAAAATCTTCACTAAAACAAAGGTGCAGATTGAAGGGTGTTCAAAAAAATCTTGGAATTTGCCAGATTACAATGATTGCTTATTTCACCTTGGCTATTTTT
>JANONI010000199.1:0-9698 GCA_031420755.1 Bacteroidota bacterium
TTTTTCCATTCATAAGGGATATTATACTGCCGCTGAGCAAAGACATACATCAGTATAAAAAAAAGAAATTGAGGAAACAGTGCCGAGATCGATGCGCCCATCGTTTGCCAAAGTGGAATAAACAATGCATTGGCAAGAATATTTGTGATGGAAACGGTTATAACGATAAAAGAAATTGTTTTTGTTTTTTTTGTGATATTTAACCCTATTGCAGAAATATCTCTTAGCATTCCAAAATATATCGCTATAGCCACAAAGGGGACAATTTTGTAGGCATCCCAATAGTCAGCGTTCTGCGCCATGGTTCGTATTGCGGCCCGGCTAACAAATGAGATTCCGATGACACACATCATAACCCCGAGAGCAGCATACGTCATCACTTTTGAATACACACGTTTATTATTGGGATCGTCCATAATTTTATAAAGCATTGGTAAAATAGCCAAATTTATTGACATCACAACAAAAACATAAACCGTGTTGGCAATTTTATAACCTAACGAGTATATGCCAACATCTGAAAGTTGGGTTAAATACCGCAACATGTAACGGTCCGCAACATTGATCAACACACCAGATATTGATGAAAACACCAGCGGGAGACTGATTGCCAACATCCCTTTTAGTATCCTCCAACTAAATTTAAATGCAATGTTTTCGAGTATGAATTTTGACAATACGATGAAGTATACAACGCTGCCGATTGTTTGTGCAATATATATTCCTAGAACATTGAGTTTAAAGGTGGAAATCAGTAGAATTGTTGCAAGGAGAGAAATTGTTAATTGTACAGTATTCACAACAGAAAACAATACAGACCGTTGTTGAAGTTGCATTAAGGAAGAAGGAATGGATGCCAATATTTGTAATCCTGCTGAGATAGAAAGAAAAACAACAAGAAGTGAGTATTGCGGTGAGTCAAATAATAAAAAGGATAATTGATTTGCAAAAACGATCGCTGAGCCAACCATCGTAGCACTCACAGCAAAAAGAAAGACCATGCAGGTGAACATAATCGAACGCCGTGATTCAATAAATTCTTTATCCCAATACCAACGAAAGAATGCATATGTGAGGCTGAGGCCAAATACAGATACGAGAACTTGAGAAGAAACTTCGAGAAGTCCTAGTATTCCATATTCTCGAACGGAAAAATGTGAAGTATACAAAGGCAGAAGTATGAAACCAACGACCTTTGTCGAGACATTGCCAAGTCCGTAAATGAGCGAATTTTTTGCTGCTGATTTAACAAAAGATAACATTGTTGAGATAGTTGTTCTTGTGAGGAGCGAAGAAATGCATTACTTTTTTACCCAAACACCGGATACATCCATTGCCGCCATTGTGTTAATCTTCCTAAAATTTCGAGAAAGAAATACCTTCCCGCCATTTCCATAGAAATCAACGATTGCCTCATCCAAATGGCTCGGAACGCCTCCTCCCCAGGGAGCTTGCATAAACAGATAGCCGCCTGGTTTTAGTATGGGATATAAGATGGTCTTTAAAACTTCTGATGGGTTCGGCAAATGTTCCATTACATCAAAACAAATAACTGCATCAAAATAATTTTCCTTCACGGTAAATCGCGTTGCATCCTGCCATGTAACGGTATTCAAACCATATTTCGTGTTTCGGAATTTGACAAATTCTTCCACCATACTGGGGAGATCACAAAGCTCAAGATGAGTAATTAATTTTTGTCGCAACATCGCAAAGCTGAGATGCGCATTAGCACAGCCAAAGTCGCAGAGCGTTACGGATGTCCTCGATTCTTTTAGACGGTTCAAGTAATAGACGAGTGTGTCGTACGAATACTTGAGAGAAAACGAATACACACAGTTCGCAACAATATTCTTGTCTGCATATTGCTGAGCTATCGTCTTATTAAAATGGTTTGCATCTCCTTTGGATTCATTCCATACATTCTGCGCCCAAATGTGGTGGCTCTCAAAATATTCATTGAAAGTTTTCAGATTGATCTGCAGAAAGTCGCAGCAATCTTCGATTGCATGTAAAAAATCCACATAGTACACATTTCCCGTTTTGGGAATAAATGATGAATGAAGGATTTGTTTGCGAAATGAATTGAGTGCCCGTGATCCCATAAACTCTGCTACGGCACGATTGCGATAAAACTGATATGAAAGTGGATACCGCATATTATATATTCCTGTAGAAAAAAATGTTATTACAATAATCTCGGAGTATAGAGAATGACCAATATAGATGTTTTTTGGAGTATCCCGAGAAAATAAATAATAGAATGTTCACAAAATGTTTCAATCGAAAATGTGCAGCGGAGTTGCTGTTCCCGCCGTCGGTCATGATAATGGCATCAGATTTTTGACAACGAGGCCATTCCGCAAACGTATATTGAGCAAGCCCCCAGTTCTCATCGTTCACAGTGAAAGGATTAAAAACATGCGGATTCATTTTCTTGGGCGCCGTCTGTGTATCGGTTCTTGATGGATAGTGCTCAAGATGATATACATTCATCTTCCTCGTCTGGAAATAGTCAATGCATGAATATTTCAATCTCATCCGGAGACTGAGATCGATATCATTAAATCCCCAAAACACCAATTTCTCATCATTACCACGACATTCAATCCAAAGATCGCGGTGCATGACTAGAGCACCCGCGCAGCCGAAATAAAAAGGCATAAGAGGTTCTACTTCCAGATGCGTTCCCTCATTAGCGAGATAGTGTGCGAGTTCGGCAGTTCCAGGACTCTGACTAACAAAATTCCATGGAATATTTTTCCTGGGAATAAATACCATTGATCGGCTGAGATCTTCTCTATAACGCTGATTGTCTGCGTTAGCATTGAGGAAACTTTCTAAAACATCGCTTGTCCATAATACATCACCGCTTGTAAGTGCAATATACGTTCCCACCGCTCTTCGAATGCCGGCATTTATGGCAATTGGAATAGGAAATGAAGATCCACAATGTACCTTTTCATGAATTTCGGTGGGAACCTCTACGAAGCGGACAATTTGATTAGCAGCATCTGTAAGGGTTATCACTTCATGGAGCGGTTGAGAACTGGCCCAGTCGACCACAATTATTTCAACATTTTCCAATTGCCGAAGTGCCGCCAATTGGTCAGCAATAAAATTCAACGTTGTTTCGAGACGCCAATTGGAATTTCCCATGTAATTGTCATTGCGGGCTGTTATTACAAAGGAAAGTTTTTTTCTATCCATAGGTGAAGATGTTCAGACAATGGGTTTATCAATCACAATATAAGAAGTACGGGAGTTGAAAGGGAAACGCCGGATAGGAAACTGGTTAAGCCCAAAGACTTCCTTGAGCGCTATGGTTTCACCCGGACATGCATGATCATTCAGTTCATCAAAACCCAAAACACTGCCCCTCGTTAAAAACGGTTTGATCTTTGTCAGACATTCGTATGTTGGTTTATAGATATCCATATCAAAAAATGCCATCGATATGATCGTTTCAGGATTATGATCGAGGTAGCGCGATATTTCCTCCGATGCATCGCCTTTAATGATTTCGTGTTTTTTTATATGTGCTTGTGGACTTTCTTGTTCTTGAAGAGACAGCAATTTCGCCAAATAATTTTGATAGTCGGAAGTGACAGAATAGGCTCCCTCTTTCATGTTTTTTCCATCTAAATCTGTTGTGGAATGAAGACCTGCAAAGGTATCGAATCCAACAATTTTTCGAAGCCGGTTAAATGGTTCATAGATCCCTCGTAGCGCTGAAAACAATGAGAGATTCTGTCCCCACCGACAGCCGAATTCGACAATAATACCCTGAACTTCGATAACCTGCTTATATAAAAAATCCATGAAAAGAATCCGCGACAACGTCTGAGGAGTAAGAAACATTCCCATATTCAGCATAAGCTCGCTTTGTGGAATAGGGCAGTCTTTTAACAACTGTACAAATTCTTTTCTTCTTTCATGCTCGTCAATGTCGCCATAGGTAAACATTGTGATTTCGCTTTGGTTGGGCATAGATGAAATATCCTTCATTAATAATACAGTTCCTTTTTATTGAAATATACTCTCACTCCTATTGGAGGGAACATAACAACAACTGAAACATTACCGCTAATATTAAATTGGTGCCCATACAATTACTGAATGACCTTCGATAAACAAACTTCCAAGATAGGTACGCTGCTTTTTAATAATGCGTATTTTACCCGCTGCTTCTAATTCAAAAAGCCGCGTCAAAAATTCAGACAGATAGTTTCGTTTTTTGAAATATTCAATGGACAAATAGTCTAACAGGTTGATTTCGTCGAGTAGCTCACTGATTGGTTCGATATGAATGCACAGAGAAGGACGATTGTCCAACAGGTAATCAATAAACTGAGCATGGTTACTGCCAACTTGTTCTAGAGAAGCAACCGTATATACGACTGCATTTTTGTTGAGACGGAAATTCATATCGGGATTATAATAATCAAACCGCTGACCGTAGATGTTTGAGACATGTTTTTTATCAACAAGAAGAGAAATTATTTTTTGGGAGGCAGAAGCCCAGTCTAATCCATACAAAGCAGCCGACGGATTAATGTTTCTCAATCTCATTAAATGGTATCCGGTTCCGCAGCCAAATTCATAAATGGATTTTGCATCTCTCATATATTGATCGAAGAGCCAATCAACGATCATACAAAGTGCATGGTACTCAAAGTTTTCCGAGAGTGGTTTTACAATTGTTTTATGCAATCGTACAAATTCATGTTTCCCAAAATATCTTGGCACAATTGAATCGATCTGCACATCCCCCTTAGAAAGAAGATTCGTTAATTCGGAATAGTTTTCCGACCACCCTTTTTCCCAATCATCACGCCGATGTTCCCCGGCTGTAACGATATTTGGATTGAGAATCGCCCGAATAATAGTGAGAAGGCAACGATTATATTCGTCAGGAGAAAGTTCCCTATACCACATCGGATGCAACTCCAAGCGCTTCTGCATGAACTCACTGAGAGATTCGTTGAAAAGTACGCTGAAGTCAGCAGCCGTTAACTGTTTTTTTGTTTGATGATCAAATTTATTTTCCGGCAGCATGTGGCATCCTTACGTTGGGATAATTTTCTATAAACCATTTTACCGTTGATGCAATTCCAACTTCCAGAGAGGTGAATTGAAAATCTGGACAATACGTTCGCAATTTTGTTGTGTCGGATGGTTTGCGAAACTGTCCGTCGGGTTTCGTTGAATCGAAAACCAAATTTCCTTCGAACTTCAGCGCACTTGTAACAATTTCAACTAGCTCTTTGATCGACCGTTCAATGCCGGATGTGAAAATAATTGGCGAATCCTCGCTGTAATTATCTAACGCCCACAATGTAAGACGAGCGATATCGTCGGAAAGGACAAATTCTCGCAACGGTTTTCCACTGCCCCAGATCGTTAAATCTTCTTTCTTCTGTTTTGCTAAAAAACATCTATGAATCAGCGAAGGGATTACATGGCCGTCTGTCAAACTCCAGTTGTCATTCGGACCAAAAATATTAGTGGGAATGACAACGATATAATCGCAGTTCCACTCTTTTCGATATGCGCTGCTTTGTACTTCCAGCATCCGCTTTGCATAGGCATATCCGAAATTTGAAGGATGCGGTGGACCATTATGAATATCTTTTTCGTTCAGCGGGTACGTGCATTTGTCAGGAAAAACGCAGGTAGACATAAAAGAAATAAGTTTTTTTACACCCACCAAACGGGAACATTCCAAAACATTGGTGTTGATCATGGTATTATTTCGAAAATATTCTCCGGAATGAATCATATTCCCGCCGATGCCACCCACAACTGCAGCAAGATGGATTACACGTTCTGGCTGAATCCGCTCGAAAAGCGCCTTCGTCTGATTAAAGTCCGTAAGATCTGCATCGTTACGAGTAACAAAAACAAAATCCGGTTTCTGCATTTTCCGTAAAGCATATCCCACAAGACCGTTTGCGCCTGTTATTACAGTTACACCCATATCTGCTCCATCTATTAATTGACTATAGAACGGTAAAGAGCTTGCTGCCATCGAATGGTTCGTGCCAGCCCTTCGTTCAATTGTAAATATTCTTTTTTGTGAAATTCATCCTTTATCTTGGACATATCAAGGTACACATCATCCGGAGCATCTTTCAGGGAAAGGGATGTTTCAGGAAACTCTACCGGAACATGCAAAGTGCTGCCAATTTTTTCTGCTATTTCTTTTATAGTCGTTCTGGAATTTCCGCCAACATTATAAATTGCATCCTTTCCGAACAAAAGAATATTCCACATCATTTCTACTGCATCCGCAACATAGCAATATGTTCGCTTTGCCTCACCATGATCCATCAATGTGATTTTTCCTTTAAGCGCTCTCTGAATAAAGGAATTGAGTACCCGCATATCATCGGGACGTGTGCCCGGTCCATACGCCAATGCTAACCGTGCTGATTTAGCATTTACACCTAGTTCTCGATGAGCGTTCACGATTGCCTCCCCACATCGTTTCCCTTCGATATAACATGCTCGAGGATGTGTTGTATTTGTTATACCAATTTGTTCTTCGGTAAACGGTGGATGGGAAAGACCACTGTATAATTCACTCGTACTCAGAAAAAGAAATTTGCCGCCGGGAAGGAGTTTTTCAAAGAGCAATAATGTTGACAAAGTATTTAATTGTAACGTTTTGACCGGATTTTGCATGAATCTACCGGGTTGACCGTACCCAGCAGCATGAATAATATAATCCGCTTCCTGTAATGTTCGACAAAACTGGATATCTGTGATGTCTCCGCGTATAATTAAACATTTAGAGTTGTTGCAAATCTCTTGAAGATATGGGAATGGTTCGCTTTGCATCACCGCAACTACAGAAAAATCATATCCCATAGTAACTATCAGTTCTTTCAGGCATGCCAAAAGATTAACACCAATAATTCCTGATGCACCGGTGATCAGAATTTTTTTCTGGCGGAGTTCACTGAAGTCAATTTTTTTAAGAATTCTTCGTGCATCCTCAGCAATTATTTCAACAAGATCATTCATCCGATTAGCGTTGTAATTCTTGCTTTGATATGTTTACCGGTTAATCCGATCCGTTCGTTATGCTCGTCGATTGTCCCATATTCCGTCAAAAATCGCGCCGGCACACCAACATAATCAATCATCACCGGTTTCGGATGCAACGCATTCATAATATCTGAAGTGAGAATTCCGGAATAATACGGCTCGCAAAGTAATATTTTTGAACTGTGTGCATGCCTTTTCAACATCTCGGCATCAAATGGAACAACCGTGGTATAGTAGAGAATCGTCACATCAAAATCCCGCGCCGCTTCAAGCACTGGTTCCAATGCGGAACCAACAGCAATAATGGTAAGTTCTTTTCCGGTTTGTACTACTTCAGCCTTACCGAATGTGACCGGGAAAGTACGAGAATTGTTTCGTTCACTCAAACGAAAATATGTCGGATGACCGTTAGCATAAGCCTGCCTGAATAGGAGATCGAATTCTTCTGCTGTTCCGGGAATAACAATTTCCATTCCGGGAAGATTTTTCAGCACTCCAACATCTCCCGGGCAATGATGTGTACAACCGAGTGCAGCGTAATCATATGATGCGCCAACACTAATAAAATTACCGCCCAATTTTTGATAACAAAAATCAATTTTCAATTGTTCTAAACTTCGTTCAATAAGAAACGGTGCAATTGTATGAACAACCGGAATAAATCCGACTGTTGCAAGACCAGCAGCAAGACTCACCGTTGCTTGTTCCAATATTCCAATATTATAAACACGATCGGGATATGTCTTCATAGAATTTCGAAATCCAAACACACCAATGTCACCCAAGAGCACAGCAAGCCGTTCGTCGGTTGCAAGCACAGAGTCAACAGTCTGCACAAGTTGTTGCCTCATATTCATCGAAGACTCTCCAAGAGTGCAGGCAATTCTTCCAACTTTGGATATTTATGATGCCATTCGGGATTATTTTCCATTATAGTGCATCCAAATCCCTTTATCGTATTGGCAACGATCGCAAAAGGTGTCTCGTGATCATTTCTTTTAAGAGCTTTTACAATTTCTTCGTGGTTATGTCCATCAATGGAACAAGTGCTCCATCCAAATGATTCGAATTTCTTGACAATATCACCAACCTGTAATGCACGATCGGTGGAGTGATTGTAATCTACAATGCAACACAAGTTCGACAAGCGATGATGTGATGCAAGGAGCGCAGATTCCCATATCGGTCCTTCATTTAACTCTCCGTCTCCCACAATAGTAAAAACACGCGCCGCTGATTTCTTGTTCTTCAAACCCAATGCCATCCCAACACTCAAAGGAAATCCATGCGCCAATGATCCTGTGGACGCTTCTACTCCAGGGACTTTATTCTTATCAGGATGGCCGCCGAGAATGCTATCATATTTCGCAAATGTATCAAGGAGGGGGACGGGGAAAAAACCTTTATGAGCAAGTACAACATACAAACCGATTGCAGCATGACCCTTGCTCAAAACAAATCTATCACGGTCGAACAATGCCGGGCACAACGGATCGATCCGCAAGATGTCATTATAAAGAACCCAAATAATATCCAAAACTGAAAAAGCACTGGGAATATGCCCTTCCTTAGCATTAGTTGAAATGGTAATAATTTGTTTTCGAAGTTCTTTTAAATCCATATAGTAATACGCTTAAAATTTATCTAACAAATCTATTAGCTTTGAACTTAACTTTTTTCTCTGCTGTATTATGGTTTATAGTACAACAATCCTTTCAAGCAACATTAGAATATTCGTTGCTTTACGAATGCAATTTCTTCATAGGTACTTTTTAGTTATTTTATCAAATATCGCTCATTTTGTTAGACTAAACAAGAACTAACTCCTTTTTCACTGATTTATAGACATTTTATTTATCTAAATTTATTCCAAATTATTTTTTGCAATATTCCGTTTGCTGAATTGGATTGTACCAGAATATAAAACTTCATTTCCAACCTATACGTCCTAAAAATATGAACAAACAACAATAATTGTCTTATTGAATAAAAACTAAAGATTTTTTCAAGTCTTTTGAAAAACCTTTGAAAATTATTTTGTTCTAAGGAATCATAGTTTTCTTCACATGATTCAACTATTTATTAACAGCAACTTAGTCAGCAGAATTATTTTTCACTCTTGCAAGCAAGTTCCATTTCTTGCGTATAATTGGAACTCCAATAACAAATGCTAATCCGCCGAGAACTCCAATATTCACTAAAAGACTGAGGAGTTTCCCAAGTTCAAAACCACGCGGTTCAAACTTCATTATTATTGTATGTTCCCCCGCAGGAACAACAACACCGCGGAACATATAATTCATGCGATGGATCGGAGTTTCGTTTCCATCTATATATGCTTTCCATCCTTCGGGATACCATGATTCACTCAAGAAGAGTAAATTGTTTCCCGTTGCTTTCACATTCAATGCAATATCCTGAATTCCAAAATGTGTGTACATTGCTTCACTGCCCGGCAGCGGTGCATCAATAGTAAGTTTTGGATCTTCCATAAAGAACGCAACATCGCGCGGATCAAAACTCATTGCTTTAATGTTGTTCAAAATATCCAATCCTTTTGCAACTTCATACCGATTGACAAAAAATGCACGGGGCAATTCAGCACGATTATACAACACATATTTACCATCCGAATGATGTATTGG
>JANONI010000200.1:0-9915 GCA_031420755.1 Bacteroidota bacterium
TTTTAGAGATGCCCTATAATAATTCCCTTTCATAGTAATCACGTGCACAATTCGGAACTTAATTGAAATTGTTTAGTGTTATTACTCGTGAACTGTATCATTCAGCAATCATAAAAATAAATGGAGAATAATATTATGAACACAATGAAAACATTTTTATTAATGGGCGTTCTTACCGTTTTATTCGTTACGATCGGCGGAACACTTGGCGGACAAAGCGGCATGACGATTGCGCTGATCTTTGCTGCGGTGATGAACTTTGTGTCATATTGGTGGAGCGACAAGATTGTGCTGAAAATGTATAGCGCGAAAGAATTGACGCGAAATGATGCACCTGATCTTTTTAGCATTACTCAGGAACTCACGCAGCGTGGAAATCTTCCGATGCCGAAATTGTATATGATCGAAGGTGATCAGCCAAATGCATTTGCGACCGGACGCGATCCTAATCATTCTGCAGTTGCGGTCACAGAAGGGATCACCCGTTTACTCACGCGCGATGAATTACGT
This sequence comes from Bacteroidota bacterium, assembly GCA_031420755.1. GTDB lineage: Bacteria > Bacteroidota > Ignavibacteria > UBA10030 > UBA8401 > UBA8401. The sequence goes on from JANONI010000200.1 coordinate 511, forward strand.
GGTGTTATAGCCCACGAGCTTGCACATATCAAAAATCGTGATATCCTTATCGGAACAATTGCTGCAACATTTGCCGGCGCAATCAGTTATCTTGCAAATATGGCTCAATGGACAATGATCTTCGGAGGTCGAAATTCCGATGATGAGGGAGGAAGCAATCCGGTGAGTGCAATTTTGATGATGATTCTTGCTCCAATTGCTGCAATGCTTGTACAAATGGCAATTTCTCGTTCCAGAGAATTTATTGCAGACGAAACCGGTGCACAGATGACGGGAAATCCAATTTCTCTTGCCAACGCATTGCGTAAATTGCATACGAGCGCACAGCAAATACCAATGCATGCAACTCCGGCAACAGCACACATGTTTATTGTTAATCCGTTAACAGGTAGTTCGTTTATGAAGTTGTTCAGTACGCATCCACCAATGGAAGAACGAATTGCGCGTCTTGAAGCGATGGTGTACGGGAATACAATTCGTTAAAATATATTTTTTAGTTTTTAAATAAATTTATGAAAAAAAATATCTTTGAAACGATTCGTTATTTTGCTAAGAACATTGCTATTGTTATTGGCATCGTTCTAATTTGGCGAGGTATTTGGTATATACTCGATTACTTTGACATGTTGTTTTTTCATGGTGATCATCTGCCTTCGGCTGTCGGAGGCATTATTATCGGCTTGTTAATACTTTATTTGCCAGATAGAGATCTCAAAGAAATTGAGAAGCTTTAGTTAAATAATTACAACAGATGAAGATAAAAAAGAAAAGTTTGAATCATATAACAGTAAGAGAAGGAAGCGATTACTATAGAGGATTACTTCTGCTCATCAGTAAAGACCGAAAGGTTTCTGAATCGGAGATTATCCTGATGAAACGCATTGGTAAAGCTTTGGGGTTTGAAAAAATTTTTTGTAATAACACCATCCATGAGATTCTCGAAAACGAACATGTCTCAATTGAACATCCCAAATTCTCAACAAATGAACTAGCGAAGAAATTCATCAAAGACGGTCTGTTGTTAGCAGACTCTGATAATGAAATCCATGCATTTGAAGAAGCTTGGCTAAAAACTACGGCAGAAAAAAATTGTATTGACGTAGAATGGTTTCTCCGGGAGAAAGAGAATGCTGCCGGAAGAAGAAGAGACCTCGATGATTATTTGGAGGTGGACGATCTAACCGTAGAATATTTCAGACGCGGTTCATCCTCATAATGACTTTTAACACCACTATGATAAGCGCAGACACACTCAATCTACTCAACAACGTTGGAACCCTATGAGGGAAAGGTTGCACAAGATCGTCAACTCATTATGGTTTCAGAATTCCATCATTGGAGTTATTCTATTTGCTGGTGTAATTGTCGGGCTTGAAACTTCACCATACTTGATGGAACAGTACGGGGCGATCCTTAAGGTTCTCGACAAGGTCATTCTCTCCATATTTGTTCTTGAGATCGTCATGAAGATGGGTGCGCAAGGAAATCGCCCGTGGCTCTATTTCCACAACCCGTGGAATGTCTTCGACTTCATAATTGTTGCAATCTGTGTGCTGCCGTTTAACTCACAGTTCGTCGCTGTTCTGCGTCTTGCACGTATTCTTCGTGTCCTCAGGCTCGTGACTGTGTTGCCTCGTTTGCAAATTCTTGTTGGCGCATTACTGAAGAGCATTCCGTCAATGGGCTACGTCAGCATGCTCCTCTTCCTGCACTTCTATGTCTACGCCGTGATGGCAACATTCATCTTCGGAAAGAACGACCCGCTTCACTTCGGTTCGCTTGGCGCGTCGCTACTCACGCTTTTCCAAGTTGTAACGCTGGAAGGCTGGGTTGAAGTCATGCGCATACAGATGTTAGGCTCGGCTCAATTTGGCTACGAAGGGATGGAACATCTGATCGTGCATTCGCAAGCATTTCCTGTCGGCGCACCTCTGTTTTTCATCTCGTTCATCGTCATCGGTGGAATGATTATTCTCAATCTCTTCATCGGTGTAATCATGAATAGCATGCAAGAAAGCCAGGCAGAAGTTGACTCACTAGTCAAGAAAAAAGAAGGCATCGCATCCGTTACCGGCGAAGATATTGCAGCCGTTGAACACCAACTCGACGAACTGAAAAGACAGCTTGCAGTGTTGCGTCACAGGCTTGGAAAGAGCACGTGAGTTTTCCCTTGCTATCCATTTGTTCTCGTATTGCTTGCGCCTGATCTTGGCGTGTTTCCTAAAGAAGGAACATGAAGTAAAAATGAAAGAAGCATCGACGTAGAGTGCTGTATGGTTTACACTCTCGTTGATATTTAATGTGTGTATAAATTTTTATTCTTTATGAGGTTCAATATCCCGATGCTTTGCGCTGAAGACGCAACCGGCGCACTTATCCGCCGATGGAAGTGCGCATTGTCCGGCTTGAGGCGATGATGGTGTACGGAAACGCAATTGGTTAAAATATAATTTTGTTGTATCTTAAACCGTGAGAAGAAATTTGCAAGAGGAATCTTCACGGTTTTTTTATATTCGATAAGGAGTTTATGGAACATTCAACACTAATGTGGATTTTATTCAACGTGTTTGTTCTTTCGATGCTTGCACTCGATCTGGGTGTTTTTCATAAGAAAGCGCATGAAGTAAAAATGAAAGAAGCATTAACGTGGAGTGCTGTTTGGATATCGCTTTCGTTGATTTTTAATGTGTTGATCTACTATTTTTGGGATTGGATGTCGCCGGGGAGCGCATATTCAAACAAAGATGCTGCGCTGGCTTTTTTAACCGGTTATGTGATAGAAAAATCGTTAAGTGTTGATAATGTCTTTGTATTTTTGATGGTATTTACATATTTCAAGGTTCCTTCATTGTATCAGCATAAAATATTATTTTGGGGAATACTTGGCGCATTGATATTTCGGGCAGTGTTTATCTTTGCAGGAATTGCGTTGATAGCGAAATTCCATTGGATGATCTATCTGTTTGGTGCAGTATTAATCTTTACCGGAATTAAAATGGTTACTCAAAAAGATAAACAACTTCATCCTGAAAAAAATCCAGTCATCAAGTTGTTTAGAAAATATTTTCCTGTGACCAATGAATACCACGGAGATCATTTCTTTGTAAAGTTGAATGGTAGAAACGTTGCTACTCCGCTGTTCATTGTGTTATTGTTTATTGAAACAACCGATGTGATCTTTGCAGTCGATTCGATTCCGGCGATATTGGCAATTACACATAATCCGTTCATCGTTTATACGTCCAATGTCTTTGCAATCCTTGGACTTCGCGCATTGTATTTTGCATTAGCAGCAATCATGGGACTCTTCCATTATCTTCATTATGGACTCTCGATAATTCTTGTCTTTGTTGGTGCAAAAATGATGCTTGTAGATTTCTTCAAGATTCCGGTCGAAATATCATTATTAGTTATTTTGGGAATTCTTATTATTTCAGTCGTATTATCAAAAATATTTCCGCCAAAAGTAAAAGTTGAAACTGTGTAAGTTTAAGGGCAGTTCTAAAAATTAGTATTTTTAAAAAATTAACGCAGAGAACGCAAAGATAACGCAGAGTTCGCTGAGAATATTTACATTTTTAGAACCGCCCTTAAGAAACTAATATTTGTTGATTCTTTCCAAATCATTGCACGCTCATCTTTTCAACGAGTTACTTAGGAGTTACGGATAAACTAAATAGCGTTACGGTGTGAAATTGTTGTGAAAGCACGGAAAAACAATCCGTGCTTTTTTGTTTATTATGGTCGCATATTCTCGCATTTCGTTACAAACTTAGCAATTGACATTTGAGCGAGTATTCCGTATAATGCTATAAATATCAACGAGTTACAAAGATTACTTTTAATAAAAATATGAGCAAAACCGCTAAATGGCTTATAGGAATATTTTCGTTTCTTGCAGTCATTATTTTAATTTTCGTATTCGTCATTGTTATGGTGTTCACTGAAAGCGATACGGAAGATGTCTCATCCGGAACCGCTGGAACGATTGCGATCGTAGAAATAAATGAAGCAATTATTTCATCGGAACGCATTGTACATCAAATAAAGAGATATAGAGAAAATACAAATGTAGGGGCGATTGTCGTGCGCGTTGAATCTCCCGGCGGCGGAGTTTCTGCAAGCCAAGAAATTTATCAAGAAATTAAAAAAACTCGCGAGTCTGGAAAACCAATTGTTGTTTCAATGGGAGCCGTTGCCGCGAGCGGAGGTTATTATATTGCAGTTGGTGCAAGTAAAATAGTGGCGAATCCGGGTTCGATTACCGGAAGCATTGGAGTGATCTCGCAATTCATGCATGTAAATGAACTGTTCGACAAAATTGGAATTACATCAACAACGATTAAAAGCGGAAAATTAAAAGATGCCGGATCTCCGTTTCGTAAACCGAGCGACGAGGATAAAAAATATTTTCAGGAAATGATTGATGATGTGTACGATCAGTTTGTTTCCACCGTTGCGGAAGAACGGAAACTCGCTAAATCGCTTGTTAAAAAATACGCCGATGGACGTGTATTCACCGGAAGAAAAGCATATGAATTGAAATTGATCGATACACTTGGAACCTATCAAGATGCAATTAAGATCGCAGCCGGACTTGCAGAAATTTACGGAACACCTCGCGTTATTAAAGAGCGAAAAAAAGAAAAAATATCCGATCTCATCTTCGGTGAAGTTCGAAACGAATTGACACAATTAAAGAACGAATTGCTCAACCAGCCGATCGTTCAATATCGGTATCATCTTTCACAATAAGAGGAGAGCTAACGTGACAAAAGCTGACATCGTAGATGTGATCGCGTCCGGAACAGGTTTGACAAAAGTTGAAACGGAAGCAGTTGTTGATGGTTTCATCCAAACGGTAATTGCTTCTTTACGCGACGGAAAGAATATCGAGATCAGAGGTTTCGGAAGTTTTAAGGTGAAGAAACGAAAAGGGAGAATGGCTCGCAATCCACGCACCGGAGCACAGGTTCCTGTTTCCGATCATTACGTTCCGATATTTAAGGTGTCGAAAGAACTAAAATCTGTTGTGAATGAAAATTTAATGAAAATATTGGGATAATTCTTTGGAAAAAAAATCTGACATTATCGTATGTTCTTCTTGTGGTATTGTTAATCAGTTGTCAAGCGTATCCTGTTCCGGATGCGGAAGTATATTGGTGATTGAAAAAAATACGGTAGCAGCAGCAACTCCTACTACGAAATCTGCGAATACGGAATCATCCGCAACTTTCCAATGGTTAAAGGGAATACTTGGAATTTTTATTGTGTACGGAATTGCGATGGTTGTGTACGAAGCCATGAACTTGCCGTCGGGCAGTGTTCAACGCGGCGAGCAATCAATTCCGCATTCACAATTGCACCCACAACCAGATCCGGCGCTTAGCACTAGAATAACAGAACTCGAAAAGCAGTTCGCGGCAAATCCGAACAATGCAGAAACTGTGCTACAATTTGCCAACACACTTCACGATGCAAAGTTTTATCCGCGCGCCGTTGAAATGTATAAAAAATATATCACCCTTAATCCGGCAAACAGCGATGCTCGTGTCGATCTCGGGATTTGTTATTTTGAAATCGGAAATCTTGACCAAGCAATTAAAGAGATCGAATCTGTTATTACGGAAGATCCAAAGCATCAGATGGCAATGTTCAATTTGGGCGTTATTCACTTAAGCAGCCAGAATATGGTTGAAGCAAAACAGTGGTTTAAAAAATGTATAGCAATAGATTCTCAATCCACGGCTGGGCTACGCGCCCAACAAATCCTTGAACAACATTAATCTCGAAAGGAGGTTGGTATGCCAAGCGGTAAAAAGCGTAAACGTCATAAAATGGCAACCCACAAACGCAAAAAACGTCTTCGTAAAATGCGTCATAAGAAGAGAGTTCGTTAAGAAACACACGCAGGTGTAATTTAAAACTTATTTCTGCGTGTTGCTTTTTCCTGAATTTTTATTCACTTTTAAGGAAGTAATTCACACAAAAACAATCAGAGAAAATTGAGGCAGATATGGCAAACAATAATAATGATGAAGGTGCAAAAACTGGTTTCCTCGTCGGATTTCTTGCAGGTGCAGTTGTCGGCGGAATTGTTGCATTGTTGTATGCACCAAAACCGGGTAAAGAACTTCGAGCTGATATAAAGAATAAAGCCGGAGAAGCGATGGATAATGCCGAAGAGTATGTAAGTGCGGCTAAACATAAAGCTGTTGATATTATCAATGAAGGAAAGAAAAAATCGGAAGGGCTGATTACTGAGGCGAAGAAACGGGCAGAGTCGTTGCTCGGTGATGCCGAAAAGATTCTCACCGATGCCCGCGGTAAAGGGCAATCAGAGAAAACTAAAAATTAAACAAGGGAGCAATCCGTGGAAAATTTTTTAACCATTGCACAAATTATTGTGCTGTTACTGCTCTCCGGTGTAGCGATCTATGCAATTGTGGTTCTGGCAAAATTGCGTGATCTTATTGGCACCATTGACACGAATTTGAAACACGTTGCCATTCGGATAATTCCAACGTTGGAAAATTTGGAAGTGATCACTAAAAAAATAAGAGTGATCGTGGAAAATTTTGACGAACAGATTGCCATGTTGAAAAGTTCGGTTGAAACACTGAAAGGCGTAGCGGATAATGTTGCTGCTTTTGAACGACGCGTCCAGGATGCGATCGAATCGCCGATTATGGAAGTGATGAACTCTCTCGGCGGAATCATTCGAGGGTTCACAGCGTTCTTTAATCGTATAATCGTGGGAAGATCGTCCCGGTACGAAGATTAGACTGTACTTAACCATTCCAAAAAAACATATACTCATCATCGTCTGCAGCGATGACTCCTCATTAGCAGCATACGAAGTAAAAGGAGTTTGCTGTGGGTCAACAAAACAATCATCGAGAGTATACCTCTCAACAAATTCGGACAATCGCCCTTATTGGGCACGGCGGCTGCGGAAAAACAACATTTTCCGAAGCCGCGTTATTTTCCACCGGAATTATCAATCGGCAAGGGAGGATCGAAGATGGAAACACGATCTCCGATTATCACCCGGACGAAATTGAACGAAAAATCTCCATTAACTCTTCACTGCTCACCACCGATGTAAACAATATCAAGATCAACATGCTCGACACTCCCGGCTACACTGATTTTACCGGAGAAGTGAAGGCATCACTGCGCGTATCGGATACAGCGGTGACATTTGTCCGCGCATTTGAAGGAGTTGAAGTCGGAACGGAATTCGTTTGGGAGCACGTAAAAGGATATAAATTGCCGTCGTTATTTGTCATCAATAAAATCGATGGTGAGACTGCTGATTTCGATACCGTGTTTGCTTCTATTCGTGAGCGATTAAGCAGCGATGCAACGATCGTCACATTTCCTGTAAAGAGTGGAAACGGAGCAAAAGAAATTATTGATGTTGTGAAAATGAAACTGCTTCGTTTTATTCCTAATGGAAACGGAACATATACCGAAGAAGAAGTTCCCGCAGAATTTAAGGAGAAGACAACAAAACTTCACGAAGAACTGATCGAAAAAATTGCAGAGTCGGATGAAACAATGCTTGATAAATTTCTTACCAATGGAACGCTTGCCGATGAAGAAATACGAAAAGGATTGCATCAAGCACTGCTTGACAGAAAAATTTATCCGACCTTCGCCGCTTCAGCATCGACCAATGTTGGTGTGTTGAATGTGCTGGAATTCGTTTCAAGTTACTGTCCGCCGCCGATGGAAATTCAAACGGTGACAGCGATAGATGTAAATACGAAAAAAGAAATCGAAGTTAAGATCGATGATGCGAGTCCGGCAACACTTTTTGTTTTTAAAACTGTTTCGGAGCATCATGTTGGTGAACTTTCATTCTTTAAAGTGTATTCCGGTGCGATCACTTCCGGAATGGATCTTGTGAACGAATCCAATGATAAGCCGGAACGTTTGGGTCAAATTTTTGTGATGAACGGACGCGACCGGAAAGAAGTGTCAAAACTTCATGCCGGCGATCTTGGTGCAGTTGTAAAATTGAAGGATACACACACGAATAACACGCTGTGCACAAAATCATTTCCCGTTGTCTATCGTCCAATAGATTTTCCGGAACCAGTGATTACCGAGGCGATCATTCCGAAAACAAAGGGGGAGGAAGATAAGGTTGGCAGCGGTCTTCACACATTGCACGAAGAAGATCCGACGTTTGTTTATAAAGTTGATTCTGAGATACGTCAGACTGTTGTTTCGGGACAAGGAGAATTGCATCTTGCAATCATTATCCGTCGGTTAAAAGATAAATTTGGCGTTGAAGTGAACTTAGTGGAGCCGCGCATTCCATTTAAAGAAACAATTAAAGGCGTGGCGTCGGATGTTGAATTTAAACACAAGAAACAATCCGGCGGACGCGGACAATACGGACATGTGCATTTGAAGATAGAACCGAAACCGCGCGGGACCGGATTTGAATTTGAAGATGCGGTGGTAGGCGGCGTTGTTCCAGGAAAATTTATTCCAGCCGTAGAACGGGGCGTTGCCGAAACATTGGAGCGCGGTATTATTGCGGGGTATCGGGTGATTGACGTAAAAGTAACATTGTTCGATGGCTCGTATCACGATGTTGACTCCGATGATATGTCATTCAGGATCGCTGGTTCGCAAGCATTTAAAAAAGGATTTAAAGAAGCAAAACCGGTTCTGCTTGAACCGATCTACGAAGTTGAAGTGATCGTTCCCGATGATCATATGGGAGACGTGATGGGAGATCTTTCCAGCCGAAGAGGAAAAATTATTGGAATGGATACAGACGGTTCGCATCAAATTATCAAAGCAGCAGTTCCGTTGAAAGAATTATATCATTATTCAACAACGCTTCGCTCAATGACGCAGGGAAGAGGAATGCATCGCCAAAAATTCTCGCATTACGATGAAGTTCCGAAAGAAGTTGCCGATAAGATCATTTCAGAATACGAAAAGAGCAGACATGGAGAAGAATAGAACCTGAATGAATTATAAAACGATATTTTCAAATTTTGTTGCCTTAGCCTTTGGAGAATTTTCTTCAAAGGCTTTTGGTTTTATTATGAATATCGAATTGTTCTCAAGGCAATGAATAAAGGAATCTCAAAACTTTGGATCGCGGAAATAATCGGTCGCGTTTTGACTGCCGCCGTTGCTATTTATACTGCGCGCGTTATTGGTGTTGAATCGTATGGAATGGTCGGTTATGTTGCGGCGGTTGCTTCATATTTCTCTGTATTTGTCCGCTTTGGAACTGATTTTATTCTTGTCCGTGAACTTTCTCGAAATGTTTTAATATCTCCCGAAGAAAAAAGTTCGTTTCGTGCAGTTGTCATTCTCATTCGATTCATTTTTGCATTATGCTCTGTTGTTGTGTTGGTCCTTATTGGGATG
>JANONI010000201.1:0-12045 GCA_031420755.1 Bacteroidota bacterium
GCCTGTAACTTTTCACCAATCCATCCGCCGATCAACGAAAGCACAAATCCGGCAGCAAGCCCTTCAACAACGTATACCGATTCATCCATCATCAACAGAGAGAAAGAGTAAAGAAAAATTGCATTAAGCACAACGCTTAGCGCACCCGCAACACCCGCTTCTATAATTGTAACGCCGGGAGAAAAATATCCTACAAGTAATCCCGCAAACAGAAAACTAGCACTGAACGCAAGAATGATGCCCCATATTCCAAATTTTAACAGAGCGAAACCGCCGACAACAAAGAACGCGTTAAAAATAAACGCGATTACCGTTCCCGCAAGAATCCATCCCCATTGCAGCCCACCTTTTTTCTCTGCCGCCAATTCTTTTATAAATTCTTCAGGAGTAACCTGTATCTGTTCGCCGACCCATCCCCCGATCAATCCTAAAATTAAACCGACAATCGGCGCGAAAAATATTTCTACCGTTGTGAAGTTGTAATTAAAACCGAACGCAAGAATATTTCCCACAAGCAAGAGAGTTATAAATCCTCCTATTGCAGGTTCTTTGATCGTGAATCCTTCGGATTTATAGCCGATGATAATACCCATAACCACAAAGCCAAGCAGCGACATAACTGTTGGAATTATTGGGATATGGAAAGTTTGCGAGATCATTAAATGCAGCGAAAGGCAGAGTGCCGTTCCGGCGACAATACCGGTGATCAGCCATTTCCAATCGAAAGTTCCTTTGGATGCGGCGGCTTCAGTTGTCATTGAAAACTCCTTGAAAAAGTGATTATGGGTTAAAAAAATAACTGCGGGAAATTTCAGCAATTCTGATTTGAAAGTCAAGAAACGAAAACGATAAAACCGCGACCATGGCGTGTAAAACAAAAAATATTTTTCGGATTACATCTCTGGCGAATCAATAATGCTCATCAGATCTTCAATATCTCCAAAACTCCAGTTGACCTTATTGCACAGTATAATGATCGTTGAATGATCATCCAAGCGGCGCACAAAAAGTGAATTGTATCCGCGCCACCATCCGCCATGATAGACGATCTTACTTCCGTCGGCAAGCGTATCAATTCGAAAACCATATCCGTAATTATTATCCCGCTTGTAATCATAACTCACCGGTGTGAAGGCTTCATCCAACGTTGTTTGTGTAACCAATTGTTCGGAATACAACGCTTGGTCCCACAGGAACATATCGTCAACAGTAGAATGGATTCCCTTATCGCCGCAGACACCGTCAAGAAAATCTTCATACGACTTTCGGCGGTTTCTGTTGTAACCGTTCGTTTCATACTCGTTCGTTTTTTTGTTGAGCGGGTTATAGACAAACGAACTTGCCATGCCGAGAGGATGAAAGATGTTGTTTTCCATGAAAACATCAAACGGCACCATAGAGACTCGTTCAACAATTAACGCCAACATAGCGTAACCGGTGTTGCTATATTTGTAACGCCGATCGGGAAGGAATTCCGGGCGAGGCCTGTTGGTTTTCATGATTTCCAGCAATTGTTCGTTGGTAAGATATTCGCTTTTCTTTTTCCAATGTTTTGCCGTAAAATACATGTAATTCGGCAGACCGGAACGATGCGACAACAATTGTTTTATGGTGATGTTTTTATATGGAAAATCGGGAATAAATTTTTGTATCGTGTCGGAATATTCTAATTTCCCGCGTTCTTGCAGCATCATAATAGCAATAGCGGTAAATTGTTTTGTTACCGAGGCGATCTGAAAAACCGATTTGACGTTTAGCAGCTCTTTTGTTTTTAGATCAGAGAATCCGAAAGCATTTTTATAGACAACATTTCCCGACATCCCGATAAGCACGTTTCCATTAAAACCTCTTTTTGTGGAAAGCGAACGAAACAATGAATCGAACTTTGTTGCAATGACCATTGAACGAAGCTCAACATTTTCGTTGTTATCACTCGGTCTCGTCGGATTATTGGCAAGAATAAGCGACCAAAAGAATGTTGTTGTGAGAAAAAAAATATTCATCAGACTCCACTGTTTAACATACAAAAGCACCCAAAAGAAGGGTGCTTTACCATTACAAAAATACAGTACGGCGCAGGAATTTCCAACAGATTTAATCTGTTATCGCACCGAGCGAACTTGTTGAAACGAGTTTGGCATATTTTGCCATCACGCCTCGCGTATATTTACTTTCTCTTGGTTTCCAAGCCGATCGTCGCTGCAAAATTATTTTTTCATCCACATTAAGCTGCAGAATATTGTTTGTCGCATCAATCGTAATAGAATCTCCTTCGTTGATTAATGCGATTGTTCCACCAACGGCGGCTTCCGGAGCAACATGACCGACAACCATACCATACGTGCCGCCGGAAAATCGTCCATCGGTAATGAGTCCGACTTTGTCTCCAAGCCCTGCGCCGATAATTGCCGAAGTAGGTGCAAGCATTTCACGCATTCCCGGTCCGCCTTTTGGTCCTTCGTACCGAATAACAATAATGTCGCCGACAACAATTTTATTTTCAGTAATTGCTTTCATCGCAAGTTCTTCCGAGTCGAACACTCGTGCGGGTCCCGTGATTGCCGGATTTTTTACACCGGTAACTTTTGCTACTGCGCCTTCGGTTGCAAGATTTCCTTTTAAGATTATCAGGTGTCCTTCTTTATAAAGTGGGTTATCGAACGGATGAATAACATTCTGAGTTGACGATGGTTCGTTTGGAACATCCTTTAAAAGTTCTGCAACGGTTTGCCCTGTAATCGTTAGACAATTACCATGAAGAAGCCCCCGCACCAATAACATCTTCATTACCTGCGGAACGCCGCCTGCTTTATGAAAATCTACTGTAAGATATTTTCCGCTTGGTTTTAAATCGCACAACACCGGAACTTTTTTTCTGATTGTTTCAAAATCATCAATGGTTAAGGGAATGTTTGCTGAATGTGCGATAGCAAGAAAATGAAGCACCGCATTGGTCGATCCACCGATGGCATTGATGACCGTGATTGCATTTTCAATTGATTTTCGGGTGATGATATCGCGTGGACGGATTTTTTTCTTCACCGCGTTCATCAGCACTTTTCCCGATGCGTGTGCGCTGTGGGATGTTTCTTGATCTTCCGCCGCCATTGTTGACGAGTACATCAAACTCATTCCCATTGCTTCAAATGCGGACGACATGGTGTTTGCAGTGTACATTCCGCCGCACGAACCAGCTCCGGGGCAAGAAAAACATTCCACTTCTTTTAATTCTTCTTCTGAAATTTTTCCTGCGCTGAACTGCCCCACTGCTTCGAACGCACTGACGATATCCAACTCTCTTCCATCCTTCGGATGATGTCCCGGCTTAATCGTTCCGCCGTACACGAAGATTGCGGGAATATTCATTCGTGAAAAAGCGATCATTGCTCCCGGCATATTCTTATCGCATCCGCCGATTGCGATAACGCCATCCATACATTGCGCATTGCATACGGTTTCAATTGAATCGGCAATGACTTCGCGTGAGACGAGTGAAAACCTCATTCCTTCTGTTCCCATTGCAATACCATCGCTGACGGTGATCGTTCCGAAAGATTGGGGCATTCCTCCGGATTCTTTAATTCCTTTTTCAGACGCGGCGGTAAGATCATTCAATCCAATATTGCACGGTGTAATGGTAGAAAATCCGTTTGCAACACCAATAATTGGTTTGGCAAAGTCATCGTCATTAAAACCAACCGCACGCAGCATTGCGCGGTTCGGTGAGCGATTTGTTCCTTGAGTGATAATAGAACTTCGTTCGTTATCCATAAAAATGCGGTAGAAGTAGTAATGCTAATGGGTTTTTATTTATAGAATGTATTGTTTTTTCGAGGAAATTCAAAGGGTATAGAAAATAACTTCATCATAGAAGAAAAAAGAATTAAATGTTGTAGGAAATGACAAATCTTTGATATATCTTTACAACGTCAATTAACAGTACACCGTAATAACTCTTTCGGGAGTCTTCTGCTCAGTAGCGTTGTAAGAGCCGCTTGTCTTTACAGTTTGATGGATCGTTACACCTGTTTTCTCTGAACACACCATCATCGGGAAACCGCTTTTGAAATTTAAAGCGAGTAAGGTAACTAAGTCGGTATTCTCGGAGTACACCCGTCCGGTGGTCTTGCCGGACAACATAAATGAAAGGATGTGTTCCATGGAAAAAGGAACAGTCAAATGGTTCAACGGAACCAAAGGTTTTGGATTTATCTCACGTACCAATGGCGATGATGTGTTTGTACACTTCAAAGCGATTGTTGGCGAAGGTTACAAAAACCTTAACGAAGGCGACAAAGTCGAATTCGACGTTGAACAGGGTCCGAAAGGATTTCAAGCTGCAAACGTTCGCGTTATCTAATACGCAAGCGAAACTGCTTTTTGAACAGAACACCCCGCAAAACGCGGGGTGTTCTGTTTTAAAAATAATTGTACTTAGTCTTTCCTAATAATTTCACCGTTGACTTTTCAAATCCATTTCACTACCCTTTTGAGAAGTTTTTAGTATTATATTCCCGTAGCCGTTGCCCGATATTATGGAATCACTCAATCAATATTTAGATGAAATTCGTTCTGTTCTTACGGAAGAGATTGGTGCTCTTTCTCGCATGCCGCGTGAATCAATCCTGAGCAATGGCAAACATATTGCTACGCGCGGAGATGCTGCTGTGTATCGGTTTGAAATTCCGGAGAATTATCATTTTGTTCCGACGACTACCGTTCGATGCACAATGGGCACAGCGGTTCGATTTTCATTTCTTGCTGTTGTTGCAGATGTTCAAAGTCAATTTTTATTCTTATTGTTTCCCTGCGGCGTTGGCGAGTTTGTTCCGGAAATTGAATGCAAATGGAATCCGGCAGAACATGTTGAACTGCTCAGTAAATTATGGTTAACATTCTCTTCAACAGAGATTGTTAACAATTTGTTTGAAAGAACTTTTCCCGACAATCAACTTCTTTCAAAAAAAGATCCAATTTTCGCCTCAACATTTTCATCGTCGCAACAAGAAGCAATAAAACAATCGTTGAACAGAAAAATCTCATTTGTCATCGGAGAGCGTAAGCGCGGTAAAACAGGTGTTGCGGCACTTCTGTTGTTGAACGGGCTTCGCGAAGGAAAACGTGTGCTGTATCTTTCCGGTTCATCGGGAAGTCTTCATGGCTGTTTAAAAGAAATTGCCGATGTTAATCCGATTGCAGTTGAAGAATCGATCACGGTAATGAACGAGGGATTGTTCTCCCGCGCGGATGTTTCTGCCGATTATCTACCAACGATACAGCCGATTGACGATGAGACACGTGCCGGTCTAGCAAAATTATTTTCTGTTATTACCGCAGAATCTGAATATGCACGCGTTCAAACTCTTCAGGGCAAACTGAACGAAAAACAGCAACAGATCAATGATGCAAACGAAGAATTGCAAAACGTAAAAGACGAATTGAATCGCATTCAAAACGCTTCAATGATAGAGCGTTTACGCACGGGAAAAAAAGCCGTTGAAGAAATGCAAGCTATGCTGGGGGATAAACAATCGCTTCTTGAGCGTTTGCGGCAGCATCAAAGCACTCTCACCAAAGAACTGTTTAAAAAAGAAGAACGGCTTCCCGTTCCCCTTAAAAATAAAAAAAGCGTTGAACGTTTTGTTTTAACACAATTTCTTCCCGCAGACGTAAAAAAAACGGAAGAGATCATTCTGTTAAAACAATGTTTTGCAACCACCATTCACAATATTACCGCAATGCCGCAATCAGTATTGTCATCGTTCGACATTGTTTGTATAGACGATGCTCATTCGCTGAATCTGCCGCAGCTCTTTTTGTTTGCGTCATTTGCAAAAGAACGATGTTTTATTTTGGCAGACGCGACGGAACAACCGCCGCAATCGGTATCGCAATTAGATGCCGCCCGCAAGTGGCTTCACAAAAATTATTTCACCTACTATCAGAACCAGAATGTTGATCATTATCGCTTCATGGCAAACCTTCTTCCGCATAACGTTGTCAGCGAGTTACAATCCGCGGCTTCCGGTCCAACAATTTTTGAATCGAGCTTAATGGCAGCACTGGAGAACAAGGATATTCAACCCGGTGCAGCCGGAAGAATATTTCTTATCAACACCGAAGATCAACACGCAATATCTTCGCAGTATATTGGAAAGAAAAAGATACTTCCATTCAACGAAGCAAACGCAAAACGAGTGATTGATTGTATAAAACATGCTTTGCTGAGCGGAACAACA
This sequence comes from Bacteroidota bacterium, assembly GCA_031420755.1. Lineage (GTDB taxonomy): Bacteria > Bacteroidota > Ignavibacteria > UBA10030 > UBA8401 > UBA8401. Next base: position 6,240 of record JANONI010000201.1, read on the forward strand.
ACACTTGCCGATATTTTGGTTGTTACACCGCCGAGCGGACAAACCATGTTTGTGCGGGAATATTTGAGAGCGCATCAATTTGCAGACGTTGAAGTGGCGGCACTCGGTTCAATTCGACTGTGCTCCAAGCGCACGGTCATTTTCGATCTTACCGCAGCCGGTCTCGATTTCACTTTACGTTCATTAGACGATAAAAAGGTCGGCTTGGTTCAGGTTGCGGACATGTTCAACACGCTCTTCTCAACAGTTATTGACGATCTGTATGTTGTTGTGGATGTTGCTCACTTCAGAAATAAATACAAAGGACGATTTATTCTTACATTGGTAGAGAAAATACTTTCGATTCGCGAAAATGAAGCGACAGTTTTTAACGCTGTGCGCCGGTTTGACGATCTTTCGCACGATCTTCGCAAACAAGTAATCTTTGGAAGCGAACGTGAAAAGGGTCATTTGGAGTATAGGCTTAAACTTGAACAATCAAAACAATCAACTCTTGACTCATCAAAAAATGCACCGGTCAGTTCCATTGCGGCAGCAGAAAAAAAACTTAAATCGGAAATTCGGCTTGCGTGTTTGCGTGTGCTCGCGCATCGCGACATGATTAATCTTATTACGCAATATCTTGGCGCGCTTCCGCTGTACAAAGTAACACTTGAAACACAGAAATATACATCCGTACTGCCGGAATATGACTGTCAGAATGAGAACGACTTTAAGATTGTGATGAATATGTGGAATCTGCTGATTTACGAAACAAGCGACGTGCAGAAAATAGAACACCCGCTCTTTCAAAAAGCGAGAGTTGACTCAAGGGTTCCAATTGATCTTCAGCAGATTCATTCCTTCTATCATTCCGATCTCGAGATGGTTGTTGAAGAAGGAAAGCATCGTCTTGCACAGAGTATTCAAAAAATCTTCAACGATTGTATTGGAAAAAAACCGGTAACCCCCGTTGAGTGGATGAATGCATATATCGTATTTCTTAATCGTATGGAAAAATATCTCGACACCATCATCAATCAAATTCGCACATAATGCTGCATTGCATTTTACTTTGTTTTGTGCTACTTTGAATCAACATTTTTATCAATTAGCATAGAATTATGGCAGAAGAGACACCAGAACAAGTACCAGAAGCGTCATCGGAGCAATCCAACAACAATCCGAAACGTGAAAATCCGTTTCGTCGAAAGAATTTTCGCGGAAAATATCCACGCCCTCAGCGAAAACCGGAATCAGAATTTCCATCACTCGAAAAGACAGAAGAATTACCCGCATCAATTTTTCCGGACGTTGTTGAAGAAAAACAGAATCAACCGCAACCAAAACAGCAGCAGAGACCACACCAGCAGCGACCACAAAAACAACCGCAGCCACAAACTCAATCTCAATCTCAATCCCGTAACCCGCTTGTTTCAGTTGTTATTCCATTGTTGAACGAAGAAGATTCGCTCCGCGAACTTCACGAACAATTAAAAAATGTTTTATCGCGTATCGGCGGTAATTACGAATTGATTTTTGTGGACGACGGTTCAACGGACAATTCTTTTAAAGTACTTCGCGAACTTCGTCAGCGTAATAATCGTGTGAAAGCAGTACGCTTCCGCAGAAACTACGGAAAAAGTGCTGCGCTTGCAGTCGGGTTCCAAAAAGCGCAAGGCGACTATGTTATTACAATGGATGCCGATCTTCAGGACGATCCGGGAGAAATTCCAAATATCATCCGCGAACTGAAAGGCGGACTTGATGTTGTTTCCGGCTGGAAGAAGAAACGAAAAGATCCGCTCGGTAAAACTATTCCCTCAAAATTTTTTAATTTTGTTACCGCAAAAGTAACCGGAATTGATATTCATGATTTCAACTGTGGTCTTAAAGGATACAAAAATGATGTTGTAAAAAGTGTTCATGTGTATGGCGAACTGCATCGGTACATTCCCGTGCTTGCGCATTGGTTAGGATTCAAAGTTGGGGAAACAGTTGTCAATCATCGTCCGCGTAAATTTGGGAAGACGAAATTCGGTATGTCGAGGTACTCCCGCGGATTTTTGGATTTATTGACCGTGGTATTCACGACTCGCTACGTATCGCGCCCGCTTCATCTGTTTGGCGGCTGGGGAATCGTATCGTCGCTGGCAGGTTTGTTTATAAGTTTGTGGCTGATCTATGAAAAATATTTCAGCGATCAACCGCTCAGCAATAGACCGCTCTTTATTGTTGCATTGATCATGATTATTGTCGGCGTGCAGTTTGTTTCGATGGGACTTCTCGGCGAGCTTATCACGCGCAATCAGCAGATGGAGCGGGAATATTCTGTTCGAGAAGAGATCAATTAACAAACAGTTCCAAAATTATTTTGCAGTACAATGCCGAACCTGGTTCGGCATCTTTTTTTCAAACCGTTAAAATTTTTATAATTCATTTGGCGTATATTTATGTTGTGTAATTAGCCATGAAAATTATTCTCTTCGGTCCTGCATATCCCCTTCGCGGCGGAATGGCGCATTTTATTGCAATGCTGTACACGCATCTGACGAAACGAGGACACGAAGTCTTCATCATTTCGTTTACACGCCAATATCCAAAGATATTGTTTCCGGGAAAGACACAAGAAGAAAGCGGTGATGCCGGCATTCCTGTTCCAAGCATAGCGTTGATTGATTCCATTAATCCTCTCAATTGGATTGTTCAAGGATTGAAATTACGAAAACGAAATGCCGATCTGGTGATTTCCACATTTTGGATTCCATTCCTTGCACCAAGTTCGGGAACACTTCACGCGCTGCTTCGAACGAAGAAAACAAAAACACTGACGATCCTACACAATTTAATTCCGCATGAAAAACGTCCCGGCGACATGATGTTGACCCGCTGGCTTATTAGATTTACCGATTATTTTATTGCGCAATCAGCTTCGGTTGAAAAAGATTTGTTGTCGCTTCTTCCATCCGCAACATACAAACGTGTTGCGCTGCCAATGTTCGATCTGTTTCATGATCGGATTCCAAAGGAAGAAGCTCGTAAGCAGCTTTCAATCAACGATGAAAAAGTGATTATGTTCTTTGGATATATTCGTCCGTACAAAGGATTACATGTTCTTATCGATGCGATGAACATTGTAAAACGCAGTTTGAATGTTCGTCTTTTGATATGCGGAGAATATTACGGAGATGAAAAAAAATACCGAACACACATGAAGGAAGCCGGCATTGAAGATATCACGACGGTGTTTTCGGATTATATCCCCAACGAAAAAGTACATATTTTCTTTTCGGCGGCGGATGTTGTTGTGCAGCCATATATTTCCGCAACACAAAGCGCTATTGCACAGATCGCATATTTCTTTTCGTCGCCGATTATTGCTACCAATGTTGGCGCGCTTCCGGAAGTGGTGATTCATGAAAAATCAGGACTGATTGTTCCCCCGAACGATCCACAGAAATTAGCGGAAGCAATTTTGAGATTTTACAACGAACAGATGGAATCAACGCTGACCGCAGGTGCATCGGAAGAACGAAAAAAATATACGTGGGATGCGATGGTGGACGCGGTGGAACAATTAACAATTAACAATTAGCAATGGACAATTTTTCCTCAACGTTTCGGTTTTTCATTGTCAATTATTCATTATCAATTATCAATTGACCTTATGCAATACGACCCGATTAAAAATGTTATTGGTGATGCAGCAAAGAAAGCACCGATGCTAAGAAGATTCTTCTATTGGATTCTCGGCGTAATGTTTTTGCGAACATGGTATGTAAAACGAGCGTTACGAGAATTACTTTCCAGCAAGAAAGCAGCGTTCAATTTATTCGATGCAGGAAGCGGATTTGGTCAGTATTCATATTTTATTGCCAAAACATTTCCAACAGCAAACATCCATGCGATTGATGTGAAAGAAGATTACATCGAAGACAGTAAACAATTCTTTTCCGCAGTTGGAATTTCGAATGTGAAATTTGGAGTTGAAGATCTTACCGCTCCAACGCATACAGATCGTTTTGATTTCATCCTTTCTGTTGATGTGATGGAACATATTGCGGATGACATTCAAGTATTCAAGAATTTTTTTGAAGCGATGAAAAGCGGTGGACGATTGTTAATTCACACACCATCAAATCTCGGCGGGTCGGATGTTCACCAAGAAGGAGATGCGAGTTTTGTTGAAGAACATGCGCGGGATGGATATTCCGTTGAAGATATTACAACAAAACTTCGCGGCGCAGGTTTTACTGTTCTCTATACAAAATATTCGTACGGTCCGGTCGGTACGTTTGCATGGAGACTTGTGGTAAAATATCCGCTACTTATGGTAAACGCAAGCAAAGCATTCTTTATTGTTCTTCCATTCTATTATTTGCTTACGTTGTGGTTCTCGTTGATTTTAATGTGGGTTGATTTCAATTCAAACAATACAACCGGGACGGGATTGCTGGTAGCGGCGGAGAAGAACGTGTGAGCTAACCACGCAGCAGTTTTTGCGAGCTATTCCCGAAGGGATCGAGACTGTGTCAAAAGTATGTTGATAACTCTAAAGTGGAGAACAATTTCAAAAATTATACGTTTTTTAAAACTCTGTGGGTAAAGTAATTACTTTTATTGCTGATATTTGAGGTCTATCCCACACAATTTTTAAAAATCTTTGTTTTGACACAGTCTCACTCCTTTGGAGCTTCGCATAAATTTCATTAGCATAATACAGAATTTAAAAAATACGCTGAGCAGTTACGGTTATTTTTTGATAGAACCTTCTTTCGCTTGCCCGTATCTCACGGATTTCAGCAAGTAAATTTTCATAATACTCTTTGCTTAAAAATGCTCCGTTCTTCAACCGCTCTTTATCCAACACATAACCACGAATGGCAAAATCTCTCAGCACCGAAGTAGCCCATTGCCTGAACTGTGTTGCCCGTTGCGAATTGACACGGTAACCCGTAGCAATAATAGCATCCAGATTATAATGTCTGGTTTTATAGTTTTTTCCATCTGAGGCAGTTACCGAGAAATCCTCGGCAGCTAAATTTTCATCGAGTTCCTTTGTCTTGAAAATATTTTTTAAGTGAAGCGAAATATTATCGGCACTGCAATCAAATAATACCGCCATCATTTTTTGCGATAGCCAGATTGTTTCATTTTGAAAACGCACTTCTATTCCGTTTTCGCCTGCCTGTGAGGTAAAAATTAAAAACTCTGCCGTGCTGTTGCGTATTTGAAGATTTTTAGTTGTCATAATTTATTTTTTATTTTCAATTATTTTTATTCACTATTGGGTTTAATACCCCGACTCTTGCGTCGTGATGTCATTCCCGCGTGCTTTTGGCGGGAATCTATTCTATGGATGCCCGACAGAAACATTCGGGCATGACGAAGATACCCCGCTGCTTGGAGACTGTGTCAAAACTATTTTTTCAGCGTTAACATCCCCGAAATCTTTGAGATTTCGGGGATGTGTTTCACAAAATTTGACTTTTGACACAGTCTCCATCCTTCGGGACTTGATCTAATGGATTTACAACTTTTCCGAGCTAAAAAAAATTAACTCTCTCTGAGATTGACTTTTTAAGTCCTAAATGGTACACTAACAGCAGATAAGGGATCGTAATTCTCGTTCATGTGTATCATCCTAATCTTCTCTGCACTCTTCGTCATTTTCGTTCAGCGATCCCGCGCTAAAAATTATCGCCGCCTTCTCTCTAAATATAAAAGGAGGGTTTGAGCATGAAAAACAAATCTTGGTTCATAGCACCTCATTCCCAAGCAGATCATCGGTGGGGAGTTATTCTTGCCGGAGGGAATGGAACTCGCC
>JANONI010000202.1:0-2529 GCA_031420755.1 Bacteroidota bacterium
GTTGTTTACAATAGAACTATCAGTTACATTCTACAAGTATTTCTTCCAATGCACTCGTAGCTCAATTGGATAGAGCGTCAGCCTCCGAAGCTGAAGGTTTCGGGTTCAACTCCCGACGAGTGTACAAACCTTTAAATGTGCTATGAAATTTTCATCAAACGTAAGGTTTCGGGTTCCCCGCCTGCATGACTGCGTCAGCAGTCGGGCAGGGACTCCCGACGAGTGTACTAGTTTCCTTAAAAAATTTTCAATTTTGGAAGGAAATCTCAATTTTCCTATAATTGGAAAAAATCCTGCCCCGATAGACTTAAAAACTCTTGAATTAGCGGTTTTCTGTAAGGATTTGACGGTACAATCTTTGCTGTTGAATAAACGGTCAAACTCGTTTGATTAATTATTCAACGCCAAGAAAGTTACGTTAGATATCCTTGAAAGGTTATTTTCAATGAAAGTTTTTGCTTCACTATTCTTTCTTTTAATTCTCTCCGTTCTACTTCCTGCTCAAACAAAAGAAGAATGTCTTGCTTGTCATTCCGACAATTCTTTAACAATGGAAAAGAAGGGAAAGACTATTTCGTTGTTTGTCAACGAAAAGCATCTACAGAGTTCGCCTCACGCTAAATTTCCGTGTGTATCGTGTCATACCGGATTCGATCCGAATAATGTTCCACACAAAGAAAATATCACTCCGGTTCAATGTCAAACATGTCACTCTAAAGATATTGCTAAACACACGTTTCATAAAACTGTTCTTTCTGATGGGGCTGATAAAAGTAAAATGTGCAGAGACTGCCATGGAAAACATGATGTTGTCTCTCCAAAAGTACCGGGATCGAAGTTCCATTCTACGAACATTGTGAACGCATGCGGAACCTGTCATACTTCTGAGAAAGAAAAATTTTTAAAATCGATTCACGGTATTTCGTTAGCAGCAAACGTTGAAAATTCTCCGAACTGCCTGCAATGTCATTCGGTGTTAATGCCGACCACTGCTGTTCGACAAGATTCTGTTACAGAGAGAATTGTTAAAGAAAAAATGTGCATTTCGTGTCACAGCCAGATAACTTCCTCTACCGGCATCACTTCAAATTTTGTGATGTCGTATGAAAAAAGTGTTCATGGAATAGCACTAAAAAAAGGAAATGCGAAAGCAGCAATTTGCAGCGACTGTCATGGTAGTCACGATATGCAAAAAGGGAGTGAGCATAATTCCAAAGTAAATAAAATAAATATTACTACTACGTGTGGACAGTGCCATACCGATGTGGTAAATGTGTATAATAAGAGTATTCACGGAATATCGTTCTCGAATGGAAATGAATCCTCTCCGGTATGTACAAATTGTCACGGCGAACATAAAATTATAGCACCCAAAGATCCTAACTCGCCCGTTTCTCACTTGCATGTATCAGAACAGGTATGTGCACCGTGCCATAATTCTGTAAAACTTTCCGAAAAATTTGGACTGCTGTCCGGGCGAAGCACATCGTTCTTTGATAGTTACCACGGCTTGGCAGAAAAAGGGGGGAGTAAAGAGGCGGCAAATTGCGCAAGTTGTCACGGATTTCATGATATTCTGCCCTCATCTGATCCCAACTCAAAAGTAAGTAAAGCAAATTTGGCAATTACATGCGGCAAATGTCATCCGGGGGCGAATGAAAATTTTGCCGTGGGTGCGGTTCATGTTACTACAAAAGCTGATAGTGAAGATAGTCTTATCAGTTTTGTTTCAAATATTTACATTATGCTGATTATTGTAACCATCGGTATGATGGGAGTACACAATATTTTAGATTTCTTCAAAAAATCTACGAGAAAATTACGTCATCGTCGTCACGGACATTATAAAGAAGATATTGGTCATGGCTTGTATGTGCGTATGACGTTGAGCGAACGCTTTCAGCACGGATCATTCGCTTTAAGTTTCATCACGCTGGTGATCACCGGATTCATGCTTCGATATCCTGATGCAGGGTGGGTTGAATCAATCCGTTCCTTGATTCCCGGATTTTTTGAATTACGACACTGGCTGCATCGAATCTCTGCGGTAGTAATGTTGATAGCAGGATTCTATCATTTATATTATATTTTCTTTGTGCCGCGTGGAAAACAATTGATTCACGATTTACTACCAAAGTTATCCGATCTTACCGATGCATTAAATATGGCAAAATACAATCTTGGAATTATTAAAGAAAAACCGCTCTTGGACCGCTTCAGCTATATTGAAAAAGCCGAATATTGGGCTTTAATTTGGGGTACAATAGTAATGGCTGTAACAGGATTTATTCTATGGTTCGACAATACATTTCTTGGTTTACTTGGAAAACAATATTGGGATGTGGCACGAGTAATTCACTATTACGAAGCGTGGCTTGCTACGTTGGCAATTATTGTGTGGCATTTCTATTTCGTTATCTTCAACCCCGATATTTATCCGATGAATCTTGCTTGGATTAAAGGAACACTTTCGGAAGAAGAAATGGCTGATGAACACCCGTTGGAGTTAGAGCGATTGAAAGAAGAAGA
>JANONI010000203.1:0-2994 GCA_031420755.1 Bacteroidota bacterium
AATATCCGCTCTGCTGCAACAATGTACGCCGGATGTGTTTCCGGCGCGCAGCAAATGGATGAATATCTGCAAACGATCAAAGATGCGGGGTTTATCAACATCAAAGTTCAGAAAGAACGAGAGATCAATATTCCAAATGAACTGTTGGTGAAATATATTTCATTGGAAGAAGCACTTGCATTTAGAAAAAGCGGCACGGGAATTTTCAGCATTACCGTGTATGCCGATAAACCGTAAGACATTTATAATGAACCGTTCACTTAAAGTGAACGGTTCATTCGGTACCGAAAGAAATAACAACGCCATTTCATAAAGTGCCACTCACTTCTACTTGTCCGCCTCTGGCGGAAAGTGAGTGGCACTTATAATTCAATTTTATGTCCAAACGAATTCTTATTCTCTGCACCGGAAATTCCTGCCGTTCTCAAATGGCGGAAGGTTTCCTCAAATCATTCGATCCTTCATTGGAAGTTTTTTCCGCGGGAACTAAAGCAGCGCCGAAAGTTTCTTCAAAAGCAATTCATGTAATGAAAGAGATTGGAATTGATATCAGCAATTATTATCCAAAAACCGTCGATCAATTTCTTTCCGAATCGTTTGACTATGTTGTCACTGTCTGCGACAATGCAAAAGAATCATGTCCCGTTTTTATCGGCAACGTGAAACATCGTTTGCATATCAGTTTTGACGATCCGGCCGACGCAACGGGTACAGAAGAAGAAATTCTTTCCGTATTCCGCCGCGTTCGAGACGAGATCAAAACTGATTTCTTCAAATTTTATAACGAAACCATAACGAAGGAATAATCATGGCTTCCCTCACTAAAAAACTTTCGTTTCTTGATCGCTATTTAACGCTCTGGATATTTCTGGTTATGCTGATCGGTGTTCTTTCGGGATATTTATTTCCTGGAAGCGTAAATTTTTGGAGTTCCTTTCAAAGCGGAATGACAAATATTCCCATTGCCATTGGTTTGATCTTGATGATGTATCCTCCTCTTGCTAAAGTGAAATACGAAGAACTTGCCGATGTATTCAAAAATAAAAAAGTGCTGCTCCTTTCGCTTCTTCAAAATTGGCTTATCGGACCCGTTCTCATGTTTCTTCTTGCCGTTATTTTTCTTCGAGAGTATCCGGAATATATGGCGGGATTGATCTTAATCGGTCTTGCACGCTGCATCGCCATGGTGATCGTTTGGAATGAATTAGCGGAAGGAGACACGGAATATGCAGCCGGGCTTGTCGCGTTCAATTCAATTTTCCAAGTAATTTTCTTTCCGGTATATGCTTATTTGTTCTTAACAATTTTCCCATCGTGGTTCGGATTGCAGACATTCGCCGTTGATATTACCATCGGACAAATTGCGGAAAGTGTTTTTATTTATCTTGGAATTCCATTCATCGCAGGAATTATTACCCGATTTACGCTGCTGAAATTTAAAAGTAAAGAATGGTATCAGAAAAAATTCATACCGAAAATCTCACCGGTAACGTTGATCGCTCTTCTCTTTACGATTCTTGTAATGTTTTCCTTAAAAGGAGAATACATTGTAAAAATTCCGTTTGATGTTATCCGCATTGCAATTCCGCTCGTCATTTATTTCGTGATCATGTTTGCCATCTCATTTTATCTTGGAAGAAAATCCGGCGCCGATTATGCAAAGACCGCGACACTATCGTTCACTGCGGCAAGCAATAATTTTGAATTGGCAATCGCTGTTGCAATTGCGGTCTTTGGAATTACTTCCGGCGTTGCGTTTGCGGCGGTCATCGGTCCGTTGGTTGAGGTTCCTGTTCTGATCGGTCTGGTAAGTGTTTCTCTTTGGCTTAAGAAAAAATATTTTGCTGTTTCGCTGTAACTGATGTACCTTTCATATAAAAATTATCCGAAGGATGCTTCGCATGAATCGTTTTCTTGTAATCCTTGCCGCCGTAATCAGTCTGTATTATTTTAACGGCTGTTCTTCATCAAAAGAATTTTCTTCGAGGAACATTGAAGAGCAAATAATTTCTGTTCGGCAATGGGGCGGAACTCTCGCTGTAGATTCTCTCGCAAAGAAACACTCCATTACCCACATCACGCTCCATCATCAAGGCGAACCATTTCCGAAAGGAAAAGACCCGATCCAATATCTGCGCAATCTTCAGAGCTGGTCGCGCAGAGAAAAAAAGTGGATCGATATTCCTTATCATTACATCATCGACCTTGAAGGAAAAATTTACGAAGGACGTAATATTAATTACGCCGGCGATACGAATACGGAATACGATCCGGCAGGACATGCGCTAATAGAAGTCGTTGGAAACTTTGAAGAGGTTGAACCAAACCAAGAACAACTCGATGCGACAGTAAATTTGATGACATTGCTTGCCGTAAGATATAATGTCCCTTCCGATTCTATTCGAGGACATAAAGATTATTCCTCAAAGACCGTTTGTCCGGGAAAAAATCTCTATCTGTATCTTGAGAATGGATATTTTGAAGAAAAGGTTAAAGATTATTTGAAATAATAAAATAATAATTGTTAAATTCTACTGCTATAATTAATACATTAGATTAAAAAAAATATGACAAGACGGAAAACTAAAAACCGAACAGGTCTTTCAAGAATTGAAGGTATTTCTCCCCACGATGTTTGGGTTGGATTTATTTGTTTAAATTGTAATGAGCTTAACAATTTAAAGATTGGAAATTCTCTTATCGACCCAATTACTGCTTACGGGACGGCTGATTGGTCATGCTCAAAATGTAAATATGTTCATTCAAAGAAATCTGATTTACCTTTTAAAAATTGGAATAATGATTTCAAAATAGCTAAATCATTAAAAGCACAAAGATTTTGGGAAGCATTTTTTAGAATCGCAACTGAAAATCCTGAAGCATATTGGAAGCAATGTAATACCTGTGGACGAATTTTACCTTTCGCAGCGTTTAGCAAACACGTTGGTTGGGGTCCTTTAGAAAGGCAAATGGAATGTAGAGGTTGCAAAGGTG
>JANONI010000204.1:0-1762 GCA_031420755.1 Bacteroidota bacterium
GCGGGACACAAACAACGTGCAATCTTTCGCACAGAGGGGATTTGAATTTGCGTAACATCAGATACTAAGTAACATCATGACATTATCTCAATTATTAAACGGCGTAACAGTTACCAAAATGTTTCAAACGATGTATGGAAAAATGGTGACAACGCACGATGCGGAGATCAGTGGCGTGCAATATGATTCCCGAAAAGTTCAGAGAGAGAATCTGTTTGTTGCGCTGAAAGGTGCCGGAGTTGACGGACATAAATTTCTGTCGTCAGCAATTGCGAATGGTGCAAAGGTGATCGTGATCGAAGATGATAATGCGATACCGGATTCATTGTGCATGCATACTGGTACTGTGAAAATTGTTGTCAGCAATACGAGAAAAGCGTTAGCACAGATCTCAGCAAATTATTATGGAAACCCTGCTTCAAAAATGACGATGATCGGAGTGACGGGAACGAATGGAAAAACAACGACAACTTTTTTGATCAAACAAATGATTGAAGCGGTATCAAATACAAAAGTAGGATTGATAGGAACGGTTGAGTGTGCTATTGGAAACGAAAAATTTCCCGCAACACATACAACGCCAGAGTCGTTAGAGTTGCAGCAATTGTTCGCACAGATGGTTAAAAAAAGATGCACACATTGTGTGATGGAAGTTTCATCGCATGCGCTTCACCAGCACCGAGTATTTGGAATTTCGTTTAAAGCTGCTGTTTTTACGAATTTGACGCAAGATCATTTAGATTATCACGGAACAATGCAGAAGTATTTCGACGCGAAGAAAATTTTATTCGATGGATTGAGCAACGATGCGATTGCCGTAACCAATGCCGATTCGGACTACGGAGAAAAAATTGTTGAAGGATGTAAAGCAAAAGTGATTTCCTACAGCATCAACCAGCTTTCTACCGTAAAGGCAGAGAATGTTACGGTGAGCGTGAACGGATTTTCCGCGAAAATTAACAACGAAGCGGTGACCTCAAGATTAGTCGGCAGATTTAATGTGTACAATTTTCTTGGCGCGTATAGTGTTGTGAAAGGTTTGGGATTGCAGGTATCATCATCCGTGTATTCAACTTTGATTTCCGCGCCGGGAAGATTCGATCAGATTCAATCACCAAAAGGTTGGACGGCGATTGTTGATTATGCGCATACACCGGATGCACTTGAAAATTGTCTGCAGACGATCCATGATGTGCTTCCCGAACATCGAACAAATACGATCATCACAATCTTTGGCGCCGGTGGAGATCGCGACAAAACAAAACGTCCGAAGATGGGGGCAATTGCTGAACGGTTGAGCGATGTTATTATTGTAACATCCGATAATCCAAGGACAGAAGATCCGATGAAGATCATCAATGATGTTCTTGAAGGAATTTCGGATAAGAATAAAGCGATCGTTGAAGCTGACAGAGGGAAAGCAATCGCGAAAGGAATTTCCCTTGCAAAATCAGGTGATATTATTTTGATCGCCGGTAAAGGCCATGAAGATTATCAAGTGTTGGGAAAAGAAAAAATTCATTTCAGTGATAAAGAAGAAATTTTGAAATTTATTAATTAATGAAAAAAATCACTGCATCGGATTTGAAAAAATTGACAGGCGTTGAACTTGTCAATCAGGATTTATTGAAACGCAGAGCGATCTCCGGAGTGTCGACCGATTCGCGTGCGGTGAAGAAGAACGATCTGTTCTTTGCCTTGAAAGGTGAGAAATTCGATGCGCATGATTTTATCGATTCAGTTCTAAAATCGGAAGCAGTCG
>JANONI010000205.1:0-3989 GCA_031420755.1 Bacteroidota bacterium
TCAGTGTATTTAATTTTCAAAATTATTCTGCTAAAACATTGAGAAAAAACGTTGCCACAGATTCACAGATGAAATTTATGGAATATTTTCTGTGAAAATCTGAGTAATCTGTGGCATAAAAAAGCTACGCTGAGTAGTTACGGTTTTTGTTACTATTATATTACAGAATTGGATGTGAAAAGTCAAAAAAATATTGTGTCACAATGTTCGCACATATTCAACCTTTAAAGTCCGATTTCCAAATGTTACATTCTGTTGATTTTTAGCGACATTTTTGAGATCAAAACCGAGCGTTAAACCGTTCGCAAGTGCCCATCGAAGACCGGCGTTTAAATATCCATTTCCCCTGCCGTACGCGTTTCCATGATTATCGTTGAATGCAAAATCATATTCGGCAATGAATGAAATTTCTTGTCCGATTGATTTTTCAACCCCAACAAATGTGTTCATATCTTTATCGCCGTCTTTCTTTTCCATGCTCCAATTCACTCCGCCATGAAAACTTAAGAAACCAAGGAACGAATAATTTTTGCTCGCAGCAATAAAAATTCCGCGAGACTTAATGGTGAAGCGTTCCAACGAATCAATGTATGTTTCTTTCCCTTGCGAGTCGAAACCGAATGCTACCGCAGGCATCGCTTCGGATTCATCGAACAAACGATATTTTAACAAAACGCCGGGAAGTTTTTGCATTGTTGCGTTTGTTTTTCCGATGATACCAACTCCACCGTATGAAATTCCGAATGTCAATCGGTCAAGAGCACCGGCATATAAGCCGAACATCAATCCGCCGTCTTGAAAAAAATTTGCTTCAAGAGAGAACGCTCCGCGCTTTAAAAGTCCGGCGGTCGGAGTATCAATGATATATCGCGGTTCAATAGTAGCAGCATCACCTGCAGAATTTTGTGCAACTGCAAGCGATGAAATTATGATAAAAAACAACAACAATTTTTTTTTCATCGCACACTCACTTTACGTTGTGTTGGTTGTTTGGGGAAAATTTTAACAAGAGCGCGCAGCGTATCATTAACACTTTTCCCGTCTGGGAAGATTTTTGCTACATCGGAATCCAACAGAACGATTTTTTGTTCAGACAATTTTTGAGCAAACCGATTGGGTTTCATTTTTGAATAATCAAATCGATACTCAGGCAGCAAATCTGAGTGTTTAGATTTCTTCTTATTTGATATTTTCTTCATAGTCTAACCTTTCTAATTTTGTTGTTTCCCTCGCATTGATCATCCTGATTTTTCCATTTCGTTCTGTTATGAAACAATTAGTATTCTTCCTTTTATTGATCGCCCTATGATGATATCTCGAAACTCAGCATAAGAGTGCTGAACATCTTCTCCTATTTTAGATAATGGATCATAAAATACTGTTCTTGCTTCTTCAAAAGTAACATTATGCTTCTTCAAATTCAAATGGGCTTTATTCGTATCCCACTCAAATTTCAGATTTTCTTCCACGTTGTTCCCTCTTTTGTATCTTCGATAAGAATGCCGATTGATTTAAGATCATCTCGAATCTTATCGGAAAGTGCAAATTGTTTTGCTTTTCTCGCTTCGTTGCGCGATACAATCAATAGCTCGACAAGAGATGATTCAAGTCCTTCTGATGAAGACGCTTGAGCCGCAAGAGTGACACCAAGAACAGTTTCAGCTGCCGTTATAAAAAATTCGTTCAGTTTTTCAAGGAACTCACCCGATGCATTCTGTGCATCGGAAAGAAGTTCGTTCGTTTCACGCACAAGTTCGAACAATACTCCGATGGCAAGCGGTGCATTAAAATCATCGTTCATCGCATCAAAAAATCGTTGGCGATAATTTTCAAATCTTTCTGTAAAATCAACTGAGCCAGTTCGCTTCTTGTCTATCTCGCCGCGTAATCGAGCGACTGTATTTCTCAATTTCTCCAATCCTTTTGCTGCGCCTTCAATTGCCGGTTCGCTAAAATCCAACGTGCTTCGATAATGACTTTGCAAGATGAAGAACCGAATCGCAATCGGTTCGAATTTTTTAAACGCATCTACCAGTGTAATAAAATTGCCGAGGGATTTTCCCATTTTTTTCCCGTTGACAGTCACCAGATTGTTGTGCATCCAATATTTCACAAACGGCTTATCTGTTGCACTTTCGCTTTGGGCAATCTCACATTCATGATGCGGAAATTGATTGTCCATTCCTCCTCCATGAATATCAAATGTTTCTCCAAGATATTTCATGGACATTGCAGAACATTCGATATGCCATCCCGGAAATCCTAATCCCCACGGCGAACGCCATTGCATAATATGATTCGCTTCCGCTTTTTTCCAAAGTGCAAAATCTGCAGGATGTTTTTTTTCTGATTTTACATCGACTCGTGTTCCGCTCTCTGCGTCTTCAACAATTCTGCCGGATAGTTTTCCATACGAAGGATCTTTGCTCACATCAAAATAGACGGAGCCATTCACTTCGTACGCAAATCCTTTTTGCAACAACTGCTGAGTCATTTCAATTTGTTCGGGAATATGTCCGGTCGCGCGGGGAGAAATATCGGGACGCAAGATATTCATAGCATCCATATCCTCAAAATATGCGCGCGTGTACAACTCAACAACCTGCATCGGATGAAGTTTATCCTGTTTTGCCTGCTTCGCAATTTTATCTTCGCCTTCATCCGCATCATCCGTTAAATGCCCGACATCTGTGATATTCTGCACGTACGTAACTTTGTATCCCAAATATCTCAGATACCGAACTATTACGTCGAATGAAACATAACTTTTTGCATGTCCAAGATGAGAAAGTCCATAGACCGTTGGACCGCAGACATACATCCGCACAATTCCATCGGTGATTGGTTTGAATTCTTCTTTTGTTCTGCTTAATGAATTTGTTAATACTAAAGGCATTGCGTTATTTTCAATTTATTGTAATTGCTATTAGCTTTTGGCTGTTTGCAATTGGCTATTAGTGTTTTGTATTCTTGCTGGAATTTATTTTAGAGATCAAACTATTAATCATTTTTTGCTCAGATGAAATTAAAATAAAAATATCTTTTAGAACATCCGAATTTATCATCGTTAGATTCTCGATAATAAGTAGTTGCGTTTCCAACTCAAACGAGGATCCTATTGCAATTTCTAAAAAACGTTTGAATTCAACTTCACTGTTTCTACTTGCACCTTCTGCAATATTTGATGGAATAGATACAGCTGCTCTTTGAATTTGAGATTTCAAACCAAACTTTTCTGTATCCGGCAATTGTTCGCTTAATTTGTAAATTTGAGTTACAATTTCGATTCCTTGAATCCACACATTCAATTTTCTAAAATCTCTCATACCGTTTTCCTAAGAGCCAATAGCTAATAGCAAAAGGCTATTTTAACCCCATCAATTCTCTTGCACTTTTCAATCCCGCTTCCGTTACTTCAGCTCCGCTCATTAATTTAGCAACTTCACGCACACGTTCTTCTGTTTCAAGTTTCCGTAATCGGGTTGAAGTTTTTTTGTTCGCTTCAATTTTTTCCACAGCAAAATGTGCATCGGCAAGACCGGCAATCTGCGGCAAATGAGTGATGGCAATAACTTGATGATGTTGAGAAAGTTTTTTCAAACTTAAACCGACTGACTGTCCAATTCGTCCGCTTACACCGGTATCAATTTCATCAAAGATCAGGAGCGGAGTCTTGTCGGAATCAGCAAGCGCGCCTTTTAACGCAAGCATTATGCGCGAAACTTCACCGCCGGAAGCTACTTTCACCAACGGTTTCACATCTTCACCAACATTGGTTGAGATAAAAAATTCTACATGATCAACACCTTTCGATGTTGCTTCAAATAATTGATTTCCAACTTTTACCGAAAGCGTTGTACTAGATTTATCAACAGTTGATTGTTGAATGACGGTGACGAATTTTGCTTTTTGAATCCCTAATTCAGCAATTGAAGTAAGGATTGCTTGTTCTAATTTCTTAGCTGATTCTTTTCTTTTCTGTGTAAGAA
>JANONI010000206.1:0-2910 GCA_031420755.1 Bacteroidota bacterium
GAACTGTGAATAGGCGAGGATACCATCGCGTGCAGTCCACGGTTGGCCTAAATCAATTGGTTTACCATCGTTATCGTTCACCGAGAAGTCGATCGGGATTCGATTTCCAAGTTTTGGAACGAACTGTACAGCACCGGCAACTGAATCAGCCAACAATTTGAATGATATCTTTGCTTCAATAAAGTAACCAGGTGCCAGCGGTTTCTTTTTCCAAACATAGTTTGCACCCGGAACCATCAACTTTTTACCATTGCTTGGATTGTCAAGGTACAGAGCATATTTTGAGAATCGTAAATGATAATCCGGTGTTGCGCCCCCTTTATAACCGGTATGGCGTTTACCTCTGAAATCGTACAAACCGATGAACAGGTCTGGACAATCATTTCCGTAACTTCCTGCAAGGTCCAATAAACTGTCTGTAACAACAATATTATCGGTTACATCAAACGCAACGTACAGATTGTTTGCATCCATTGCGAGATATGATTTCACTAACAAGTCTGCATCATTGTCAACTACGCCGCCGCTAACAACGTGTCCTTCACCTGTTGCGGGTGTTTTGCTGATGATGATTGGTTTAATTGATGCGGCTGTCCATTCGGTCAGTGCTGCATCCGTAGCATAATTGGCCGGCATACCATTGTTAATAACAGGAATACCTTTTGCCATTGTTGTAACTTTTACACTTACTGCTACCGGACTGGTATTACCAGCACCGTCAACAGCATTCACCCCATAGTAATATGAAATGTTTTGATCTGTTGCTGGCGCGCGTAATACGTGACTTGTTGCTCCGGTCAATGGTGCTAATCTGTATGGTGGCAGATCTTCAACAGTTGAATCTGTAATGCTGGTGAAAACTTTTTCACTAAAGTATACATTGTATTTTGCTTGTGGTTCGTTCGGAACATCGGTCCACGTAACAACGTTCACAAATGAACCGGAAATTCCTGCAACACCTGTCGGTGCAGCTGGCGGAATGACATCAAATACCGGATTTCCTGTCCAGATATCCGTAACATAAATTACTCTGCCATTTCTTCCGGAATTATGAGCCATTAATCCAATCACATTCACTTTTGATGAATCCATGCGTCCTGTGTTATCTTGATAAACAAAATTTTTCAACGGAAATTTATAAGTACGCCATGTTCCATCATCGATCAGGTCAAACACAATACCTGTTTTTCCTCCGCCTACGCCTTCAATTTGAATACGAAGTGAATCATCAATTCCTGCAGCTTCAGCTGCTGCTTTCAATTTGAGCTTCAATGTATCTTTTGTCCACGCTGCAACCATGTTGGTTGGTGTTAAATTCACACCCCATCCGGTAAACCCTGAATCTGCACCCCAGCCTGGATTCGTTCCTTGAACCCATTTAATTGCGTCCGGTGTTCCTGCTCCGGTTTCGATCGAAATTGCTGATGAACCCCAAGCCCATGCAGCACCGTCAACGGGAGCATTGAAATCTTTTCCATTAAAAATAAGAACAGGAACAGATTTTTCTCCAAATCGATCAAATTTGTCAAAAGATACATCGATTGAATCGATATCAATTGTTGAACTGACAATAACAAATCTCCATCCTTTGAGTTTATCGAGATCGAACTTTTTGTTGTTCCGTGTTAATCCCCAATCTGCCGGAGGCAGGGTAAATCCTGTTGAATCTGTCGGTTGACCGTTTTCCGAGAATCGTTCCCGTAATGCAACGCGTAAATTTACCCATCCTGAATTTAGATTGTCCAGGATTGTGGCATTTTCATAAATCCAATATTCTAATTCATCACTGGCACTCGGTTGATCGGTGAATTGATACCGGAAAGAAATGATCCCCGGGCGTGTGGGAGCCATGCCTACTTTTATCCAAACGCTCAGCGATTCACTTGAACTCCAATTGAAAAATTGTCCTGCTCCTGCTTGATAACCAAATTCCGTGAATGTTCCCCACGCATGTTTGTCTTTTAGTACGCTGCGAACCTTAAGCGATGCCGTCCCTTCAAATTTAGTTGCCGCATCAGTTGTAAATGTCATTGTGGACGGTGCTTCTAAGTTCGTGTTCATATACACCCTCGATGTGTCGAAATTATCGATCGATGTATACTGCCCAAACGCGAAAACTGTCGTGCAGGCAATTGCGGAAAACAAAGATTGTATCCTTCGCATGTGTAACCTCCTGTAAAATAATGTATAGATTATGTGGATTATGGTACTGCTGTAAAACAAATTCTTTTATACTGTTGTCGATCGCGAGATCTTCATCCTCGACAGCATTCTTTGCACGATCACCATCTCGCTTGCTTTAGCAGAAACGATTCCCGCAAACAGTGTAACGACTGCAATTTCAACCGCAAAAGCATATGCACTTGCCGATTGAAAGAACGATGAATGGACCTCAAACTGTTGTCCGATCAATTTAATAACGGCATACATTTCGCCTGCAAACATGCCAAGCATAAAACCAATCGGCGCACCTTTTTTTACGATGAATGTTGACGATAACGCCGCAATGATCGGCGTAAAAAAATATGCAACAAAATTAATAAACCAGATAAATGTATTATACCCCGAAACTTTTGCAATCGAAATAAAAATGATCGCAAGCAAAACAACAAACACTGTTGAAAGACGTGCGGCAAGTATTTGTTCCTCTTCTTCAACTTTAGTTTTAAAATAAGGATATAACCGCACTGCAATAATGGAACCGGACATTTGAAATGTCATCGCAAAGATGCCCATAAGTCCACCGAGCAAACCAATAGCGATGAAATAGTTCATGAAAGTATCTGTGTTCAACGTCGGATTCTGGGCAGTTTCAATCGATGTCGTTGACAGCAAAAGAATACCGGACAATATCACAAACACAACACTTCCCGCTCCGAATACTTTTCGTAAAAATGTGTTTCGTGTTGC
>JANONI010000207.1:0-4680 GCA_031420755.1 Bacteroidota bacterium
CAGAACGTATTCATTTGAATGGGGAAAAGTGTTTGAAGAGGCGATCCAAAAAACAACATACATCGATCCGTTGGACATTAGTGTTATTCTAAGTGAATTTCCAAAAGAATTTTTTTCAAGGATTCAGTGGATTGTTGATATCGATGTTGATGATGCGTATCATGATCTTCAAACAATAGCAAAAGATATTTTACAAAAAAAAGTAAATTCACTGGCAGGCAAATAAAAAATGAAAACTTCTGTAGTTACCGGCGGTGCAGGTTTCCTCGGTTCGCATTTATCCGAACGATTATTGGATGATGGGCACAAAGTTGTAGTGCTTGATAATCTCATCACCGGTTCCATCGGAAATATTGAACATCTTTTTTTCAATAAGAATTTTTCATTTATACAGTATGATGTAACAAATTTTATTCATGTGCCGGGCGATGTCCATTATGTTTGGCATTTTGCATCACCCGCAAGCCCGATCGATTATTTAAAGCTGCCGATCCAGACATTGAAAGTTGGATCCATTGGAACACACAAAGCGCTTGGATTCACCAAAGCAAAAAATGCACGCTTTCTTATCGCTTCAACTTCGGAATGTTATGGTGATCCCGAAGTGCATCCGCAGGTAGAGGAATATTGGGGGAATGTGAATCCTGTCGGTCCGCGCGGAGTGTATGATGAAGCAAAACGTTTTGCTGAAGCAATGACAATGGCGTATCACAGGTATCATGGTGTACAAACAAGAATAGTTCGTATCTTTAATACGTACGGTGAACGTATGCGCGTTGAAGACGGGAGGGCAATTCCAGCATTTGCTTCCCAATCATTGCGTGGTGAAGATGTGACGGTATTTGGTGATGGGTCGCAGACCCGAAGCGTCTGTTATGTTTCAGATTTGATCGACGGAATTTATAAATTGATGATGTCGGAATACGTAATGCCGATGAATATCGGGAATCCGGAAGAATTGTCAATGCTGGAACTGGCGAAAGAAATAATTGCGTTGACGAACAGCAAAAGCAAGATCGTATTCAAAGAACTTCCAACAGACGATCCGAAAATACGTCAACCCGATATTACCAAAGCGCGGACAATTTTAGGATGGGAGCCGAAGGTGAAAAGAAGTGAAGGATTGAAAAGAACGATCGAGTATTTTAGAAACGTAATTGATAAGTGAAAAAGCAAGATCAAGAGCTTTTTTGCCACAAAGACGCAAACCTGCCCGCCAACCAAAAAATATAAAGGCAGGCGGGGACACTAAAAAAAGCAATTGATAAGTGACTCAAGTTGGCCGTGTTAAGAACATCCTTGAGTCTATTCACGAATTTCACTAAGCGTCACTAATTTCTAATTAAAATTCGTGTAATTAGCGGTAAAAATTAAATCTCTTATTTAACTGCAAAACCTTCAAGGTTTTTATTTTTGGCGATGTACATAAAATTTTAACATCACAAAATTTGATCAAGATAAACCTTGAAGGTTTTTAGAGATGCCCTTAAGATGAATTGAGAAGTTAAACACATGGATATACGCATCATAGAAGATCGATTGCAGCATTTCGCGGAGTTTCGCCATGAAATTTCCGCACTGTATGTATTTGGTTCGGTATTTCTAAAAGAAAATCCTGAGGATATCGACATTGCGGTGTTAGTGGACGGAAAAAAAAATGAACGTACAACGTATCTTCAGAGATATGTTGCTTCCTTGATCTCAGAACTTAAGGAACTGCTGGCGTATGAAAACGTTGATGTTGTTTTGCTGAACTTGGCTGCTCCGGTTATTTGCATGCAAGTATTGCGCAAAGGAAAAATAGTATATATGCGGGATCGGCAAGCGGTCGTTGCATTTTCTATGCGTACAATAGGACGCTATCAAGACCTTACGATGATGAGAAAACCGATAGAACGGCAAATTCTGAAGGGAAGAATTTATGGTTGACCGTGACGTTGTGTACGCAAAGATCGGTATTATCCAACGCTGCCTTAAACGCATTCTGCAGTCAACAGCACTTGATCCTGCAGCACTTGATGATTTCGACAAGCAGGACATTTTTGTGTTGAATCTCCAACGTGCGGTTCAGGCTACAATTGATCTGGCAGCACATGTTACGGCTTCTGAAGGACTCGGTATGCCTCAGGAATTGAAGGATAATTTCCGGTTTCTAAAAGAGCAAGGGATTATTTCTGCCGAGCGTACGGCGAAGATGGAAAAAATGATAGGGTTCAGAAACATTGCCGTCCATGAATATCAGGAAATTGATCCTGATATTCTTAAAGTAATCTTGGCAAAGAACTTGAAGGATATTGAAGACTTTTACGTTGACATTGTGAACTATTTTGGGCTTGCTGATGTGTGAATGCTGCTTTCGTGTTACCCGATATTTGGTGGTATGAGTGTTCAGCAGATATTTAATTTAACGGAAAAACTTTCCAAATCTTAAAGATTTGGAAAGTTTAATCAGTTGAAGTGCACTTCACTTTCCGCCTGAGGTCGAAACGACTCGTCGAGCGGACAAGTTGAAATGGTGTCCAACTAAAACGTAAGTGATCGAGATCGATAAAATTTTATCTAAAAATAAATGAGTAATTCTACCATGAAAACAACCATAATATTTTTTACCTGTATCGTGTTTGCGATATTTTTACCTGCGCAAACAAAACAACAGATAACGCAGCAGGCAACAACGCAATTGAACACCATGACTCCGGAACAAATTGATGCAAAGATCAGAGAGTATGGAATGACGAGATCTGAAGCCACGCAGAGGGCTCGTGAGTTAGGGATCAGTCTTGAGGATTTCATTCAGAACCGTGGTTCGAATAATGAAAATCAATCTATCCCTTCGGTTGGAGTAACCACTATTGATACGTCGCGCTCAGGAACATATTTTGCTAGCGGGATAAAACGTAAAGGTCCTGAAAAGATTCCCGGATTCTATGGCAGGATCGGTATTGATTCTACAATTCAACCATTTGGCTACGAGATATTCCAATATCCTGCATCAACGTTTCAACCATCAATGAATGTTCCAACATCTCCGTCATATATACTTGGGATTGGTGATGAGGTTATTATAACGGTCTGGGGTGATACAAAATTATCGATTCAACAAACGATTAATAAAGATGGAAATATTGTCATCTCTGATGTTGGACCAATTGCTGCTTTGGGTACATCAGTACAACAATTAAAAGAACGATTATTGCGGAGGATGACCGCGGTCTACGCCAATCTCAAAAACGGATCGAATGATGCAACCTCGTTTCTCGATGTATCAATCGGAAAAGTAAAAACATCTCAAGTATTTGTTCTGGGTGAGGTCGAACAACCGGGAGGATATTCTATATCTTCGCTGTCAAGTGTTATGCAGGCATTATATTTTGCCGGTGGACCAACGGTGCATGGAAGTATGCGGGAAGTGCAAGTGCGACGGGATGGAAAAATTATTCGAACAATTGATCTGTATGAGTATATTTTAAAAGGGGATAATTCCAAAGATGTCCGTTTACAGGATGGGGATATTGTTTTTGTAAAACCAGTTTCTGATCGAGTGGCAATCATCGGAACATTATTTCGTCCGGGAATATATGAGTTGAGGTCAAAAGAAACCTTGCGTGATCTGTTGGTCTTGTCAGGCGGTTTGATCTTCGATTCGTATTTTGAGAGAGTCCATATAGAACGAATCATTCCATTCAACAAACGCACTGAATTTCAAAAGAATATTCAAGACATCGATCTTCTATTCCCTTCAGTTGATGATCTTGTAAAAAGCACATTTGATCTGCAGGATGGTGACATCGTCACGTTCCGGAAAATCAACAAAGAATTCCAGAACCGTGTAAGCATTTACGGAAGCGTCAGAAAACCTGGTGTCTATGAACTGACAAAGAACCTTACCATAAAGGATTTGATTATCGATGCGGACAGTTTGGATGGAGTGACATTCCCGAAAGGGTTGATCTATCGAATGCTGCCCAATAAAAAACGACAAGTATTATCATTCGATCCAAATCAAGCATTAGCGAACATTGAAGTTCACAATACGGTACTGTTCAACGAAGACTCGGTGATTGTATACCGTGACAGCGAATTCAATAGAACACATACGGTAACAATTTCCGGCGCGGTAAAATATCCCGGCACATACATACGAAGCGAGAATCTTTCGGTAACAGATATCATTATTATTGCCGGCGGACTTACCGAACAAGCCACTACGAAAGGAATTGAGATCAGCCATATCGATACCGTATCGATTAACACATACTCTGTTACGGAAAAAATTGAAATACCAAAAGAATACTGGAAACAAACTTCTGAAGAACAATTTCGATTGAGAGATTTTGATTTTATTTTTATTCCCACAAGACCTGAATACGGTGAAATAAAAACAATAGTGATCAGTGGTATGGTAAAATATCCCGGTTACTATACTGTACAGAAATTCAATGAACGTATTGCGGATATTTTTCGACGGGCCGGCGGCATTAAGGAAGGCGCTTTTCTTGAAGCCGGCGAATTTTACCGAGCGGCAAAAAAAACAGGTAGAATTCCATTGGATATGAAGAAAGCAGTTGAAGAGAATGATTCGCCCGATAATCTTATTGTTAATGGTGGTGATTCAATTTATGTCGGCCGGAAAGATGATATTGTGTTTGTTCGTGGTGAAGTATTTGTTCCGAGCCCTGT
>JANONI010000208.1:0-3257 GCA_031420755.1 Bacteroidota bacterium
AAACAATAAATTGCGCTGTGTAGTTACTTTTCCTTTCAGATTCTTTTAGCCCTATCATTCCTGATTTTGCATCGATACGTTCAATCAATAACTTTAAGCATCCGTCTGCCGTTGGCAGAATAATAATTTCCATCATACATCGCCTCCGCTACAATCGGCGCGTATTGGAACTCTCCCTTGCTGACTGCACGAACCATGTAATAGAATGTTTTTACACGTTCTCCGTTGAAACTTGTGTAATAATTTATCCGATCATCACGAATATCAACATATTCCGGTGTCGATGCATTCTTAATAAAACTATACTCCGTCGTTTCAGTCAACCGAGGATTTTCAATCTCGAATCCTGCGGGAAGAAGATCGGAGATTGCTACGTTGTCCAATTTGTTCATTTCGGATTGCAGCGTAATTTTCACAACGATCAATGAATTTTGTTTTACCGCATCAAGATTCACGGCAGATCCGTTCCGGTCAAAAAATTCTCTTCGAACACGAAGATTTTTATCTTCAATCCTCACGTTACCATCGCGGCGGATACCTTCCGTCACGATGGAATAATATAATCTTCCTTCCCCTTGAACGGAAAGAGAAATTTGTCCGATTGACGATGCAAGATCGTATCGTTTGTTCCCGCCGTTGTAAGTCAATTTTTTTCCTTCCGCAGAAAGTGTTGCTTCTATTTTACCTCCGCTGCCGGCAAGCCGTGCTGCTTTACCGAACGCGAGCAGCGTAAAGGCATTATCCTGCGTACTGAACCAGTACGAATTTTGATATTGTTGAGACAAGTGTTCCAAATATCGCGCTACATTCACATTGTTCGGATCTGTTTCGAGCAGAATATTTGCAATAATCGCATTTGAACGAATGGGTGAATCAAAAAATTGGCCGGATGTTCGCTGCGCCTCTTCCGTTATGAATTGCGGCGGCATAATTTCCAGCGATGTTTTTCGGTCGCCGGAAAGCGCGTATGCGCCGCCGAGCAAATAGCGGGTATCATTGGTAAGCAGATTTGTACTTGTCCTGTAAAAATTCATTACCGATTTTTCCGGTTGGTCCGCAAGCGCAAGAACATAAAGAGCGTAGAGTGTACTTTTATCTGCAATCCGTTTAATCTTCGTTGCATTATTATCGTAGAAATAATAATCATACGTCTCTTTACTTCGCGCAATTGCATTGAGCGATTTTACTGCGGCGTTCAGTGTCGCTTCCGGAACTTGATACCCAGCTTTTTTTGCTTCCACAAGAAAATGTGTTGCATAGACCGATGTCCACCCGTTAGAATATCCGCCCCCGGGCCAATAATCAAATGCTCCGTCGTCACGCTGCATTGTGCTGATCTTGGTGATCGCTTCGTTTACAAAATAGGTCGGACTTCCTTTGCTGAGAATTGATGGATCAAGCAGTAAGGCAATATCCCGCAGATAAATTTGCGGGAACGCTTTGGATGTTGTCTGTTCCAAACATCCGTGCGGATATCCGATAAGATATTTCAATTCTTTTGCAAAATTTGCAACCGGGAACGGAGAAATTGTTACATACGACTGTCGTCCAAATTCTAAAAATACGTTTTGCATGTCGTGCGTAAATGTTTTTCCTCCTTCAACAAATCCGGAAACACTTTCCGTAACATACGCAGAGATCGGACGAACCGGAAGTTCTGTTACCGATTCAATTGTTTCACCAAATGCGGAGGTTGTAACTTTTACCGTTGCTTTACCGATCTGTTCCGTTGCTTTTAATGGAACGTTGACAAATTTTTCCTGATTCGGCTGCAAATCCAATAAAACAGATTTTTGTTCCGCTTTGATGGGTCCATCGGTAACGATCTCAAATTTTAGTGAAACCGGTTTATCTGTAGTATTGAACGCATTAATCGGCATTGTAATAATGTCTCCCGGACTTACAAATCTCGGCAGCGATGGAGACAACACAACTGGATCGGCAACTTTCATTGCTTTTTGCGCGGAACCAAATCGATCTCCTTTATACGCCAACGCCATCAATCGTAATTCTCCGTTAAATTCCG
Organism: Bacteroidota bacterium; assembly: GCA_031420755.1. Classification (GTDB taxonomy): domain Bacteria; phylum Bacteroidota; class Ignavibacteria; order UBA10030; family UBA8401; genus UBA8401. Next base: position 2,027 of record JANONI010000208.1, read on the forward strand.
GAATGTCGAGCGTAACTTCCGCTTTGCCATCGCTGTTCGTTTTCAAAATTCCCGACCACAACGAAACTGGTTTGAATCTCTGAACCCCAAGCGGATTCGTCCGCTTTGCGATCATTGCATCATCTCCGCCGCCCGTACTGCTTGCCCGCTGTTCAGGCTCGTTGATGAGGTCTTTGAAGAAATCGAACGTCTCCACTTCTAATGCTTTTTTCGCATAAAAATGTGAATAGGGATTCGGAGTTATGTAATTTTTTACTTGACATATTCCTTCATCAACCGCTGCAAGAGTGACAAAAACATTTTTTTCTTCACCCACATTTATTGTTATTATTTGTTTCCGCTTCGGTCGTATTTTTTCCGGTGCGTCTATCGAAACCGTGAAACGATTCGAGGCACGCTCTACCATTAACGGTTCAAATCCGTGTCCGGCAAGAAGAGGAATATTTAATTCTTTCACTTTTCTAAATAACACCGCGGAGATGTACGCGTTTGGTAAATACGCTTCTTCTATTTCTATATTCATTGAAGCGGTATTATTTTTTGTTTCGAGGTACTGATACGTGAATACTTTGTTTCGTTCAACGGTAACAAGCAGCGTTCCGTCAAACGGTGTCATAAATAATGCTTTTGCGTTCTCTCCGGGTGCATACACTTTTTTATCGAGAACAATATCAACTCGCGCTTCGGGATCTATTTGAAATGACGTAATATCGGTCGTAGCCCAACTGTATGAATAAAATCCAAATTGATTGTATCCGCTTTCTCCCGCTTTTGAAATGCGTACAACATATTCACCGGATTGCGGAACACTATACGTTACATCTTTCGGTTTATCGTCGAGAATAACATCTTGCGAACTAACAACGATATCGCGTTTTTCTGAAACATACCGCAATCCGCCGCCGTCGCCGCGAACACGGAGCACGGAATGCCACTCGCGCCGAATCACCTCGATATGTGCATTAAATCCTTTGAGAGGAACATCCATTGCGTCAACTGCTATCAATTGTATCTTTTGAGGCGTGTTCGGATTAACGTAATAGCCCGCACTGTTCTTTACACCGATATAATATTCTTTCGGATACACCGTAGTTTGTGCAATCTGATACACAGGGCGACCTGATTCATCGAACACGGCTACACGCGCTCGCGCACGAAGCAACCCTTGAGATGTTACTTCACGCGGAACGGTAAAATCAAAACTGGCTTTCCCTTCATCATCAGTTTTACC